>JBBSVL010000033.1:0-13880 GCA_038233595.1 Propionibacteriales bacterium
CACCGCAGGTGCGGTGCTGGTGGACGGCGTGGACGTACGGCGGCTGGAGCCCGACCTGCTGTGCGCCAAGATCGGCTTTGTTCCTCAGCAGGGCTACCTGTTCGCCGGCACCGTGGCGAGCAACCTTCGCTACGGCAAGCCGGACGCCACGCAGGACGAGATGTGGCAGGCGTTGGACATCGCTCAGGCCCGCACGTTCGTCGAGGCCATGCCCGGCGGTTTGTCGGCCTCGATCTCTCAGGGCGGCACCAACGTGTCGGGCGGTCAGCGACAGCGCTTGGCGATCGCACGGGCTCTTGTCCGACGACCGGAGATCTATCTGTTCGACGACGCGTTCTCCGCCCTCGACCTGGCTACCGATGCCCGGCTGCGACGTGCTCTCGCGCCGGTCGTGCAGGCGGCGAGCGTGGTCATCGTCGCGCAGCGGGTGTCCTCCATCGTGCACGCCGATCAGATCCTGGTCGTGGACGGCGGCGTCGTCGTCGGTCGCGGCACGCACGAGGAGCTGCTGTCCGACTGCACGACCTACCAGCAGATCGTGCAGTCGCAGCTGGCCGTGCGGGAGGCAGCGTGAGCGCGCCGGTCGCCGACCGCTCCGGCGCGATGAGGGTGACCGAGCGCATCCAGGCGGGCCATGGCCACGGCCGCGGTCCGTTCGGCGGCGCCATGGTCGGCCAGAAGTCGCTTGCTTTCGGGCCATCCGCGCGGCGCCTGCTGGGGCGGTTGCGGCCCGAGCGCAACAAGGTCGTCATGGTGACCGCTCTCGCGGTCCTCAGCGTCGGGCTGGCCGTGCTCGGGCCGAAGCTTCTCGGCAAAGCCACCGACCTGATCTTCGCCGGTGTGCTGGGCGGCGAACTCCCGTCGGGCTACCGAGGTGACACCAGCGACGTCGTCCTCGGTCGGGGCGTCGACTTCGCGGGGGTCGGCTCGATACTGCTGCTGGTCCTTGCTATCTATGTGCTGTCGTCGTTGCTCTCCTGGTGGCAGGGCTACCTGCTCAATGGAGTCGTACAGCAGAGCGTCCTGCGGATGCGTTCCGACATCGAGGAGAAGATCCACCGATTGCCGCTGCGCTACTTCGACAAGCAGCCGCGCGGTGAGCTGTTGAGCCGGGTCACCAACGACATCGACAACATCAGCCAGACCCTGCAGCAGACGATGAGTCAGCTGCTCAGCTCACTGCTGACGGTGATCGGCGTACTGGCGATGATGTTCCTCATCTCGCCCGCCCTGGCAATGGTGGCGCTGCTCACCGTGCCGCTCACCATGGCCGTCAGCGCCGTCATCATGAAGCGGTCCCAGGCCATGTTCATCGACCAGTGGCGGCGGACCGGCAAGCTCAACGCGCAGATCGAGGAGGCCATCACCGGACACGACCTGGCGCAGGTGTTCGGGCGCCGACGGGAGATCGAGGCGGTCTTCGAGGTCGAGAACGAGCAGCTCTTCCACGCGAGCTTCAGGGCGCAGTTCGTCTCCGGGCTGATCGCACCGACAATCATGTTCATCGGAAACCTCAACTACGTGGTGGTCGCTGTCCTCGGCGGGGTCAGAGTGGCGACCGGCTCACTGAGCCTCGGTGACGTGCAGGCATTCATCCAGTACTCCCGCCAGTTCACTCAGCCGCTCACCCACGTTGCCTCCATGGTGAACCTGCTTCAGTCGGGGGTGGCCTCAGCCGAGCGGGTCTTCGAGGTGCTCGACGCGGCCGAGGAGCCCGTCGAGTCGCCCGTCAAGGTCGCCAGCGGACGCCAACGCGGCGAGGTGGTCTTTGAGGAGGTGGCGTTCCGCTACGACGCCGGAACCCCACTTCTGGACGGCCTTTGCCTGACGGCCCGCTCAGGGCAGACCGTGGCCATCGTCGGACCCACCGGCGCGGGCAAGACGACCTTGGTCAACCTGATCCTTCGCTTCTACGAGGTGGACGCCGGCCGGATCACCCTTGACGGGGTGGACATCACCCAATTGCGGCGCCGCGACCTGCGCAGCCAGATCGGCATGGTGCTCCAAGACACCTGGCTGTTCCGCGGGTCGATTCGCGACAACATCGCCTACGGTTGTCCCGAGGCAGGCGAAGAGCAGATCCTGGCAGCGGCCCGGGCGACGTTCGTGGACCGGTTCGTCCATGCCCTGCCGGACGGCTACGCGACGGTGATCGACGAGGACGGTTCCAGCCTCAGCGCGGGGGAACGACAGTTGATCACCATTGCCCGGGCGTTCCTCGCGGATCCGGCGTTGCTCATCCTGGACGAAGCAACCAGTTCGGTCGATACCCGTACCGAGTTGCTGCTGCAGCAGGCGATGGCGGTCCTGCGCACAGACCGCACCAGCTTCGTCATCGCGCACCGGCTGTCGACGATCCGCGACGCCGACCTGATCCTGGTCATGCAGGAGGGGCGCATCGTGGAGCAGGGGCAGCATGCCGACCTCCTCGCGAGGGGAGGCCCGTACGCCGAGCTGGTCCAGGCCCAGTTCGCTGCGCCGATCGTGGTCTCCTGACCTCGCGCAGTACGGCGATCATCGACACCGGCCGCCGGAGTGCGTCCGGGCCTAGCGCCGCAGGTTCGTGGACGGGCTGACCGAGCCTTTCCGCCGCTACCGCCCGAACTTCGGGTTGAGCCCGAACGCGCCGCCCTGAAGTCCCAGAGGCCAACCCTGTCATGATCCCAGGTCGCCGCGGTTGACATCGGCGCGCCGTGCTCAGCCGACGGTGTCCGAACTGCTGCTGACTTCGCTGAAGTACAGCGGGTTGACGTCGGCGAAGCCCTTGTAGTGGAACACCCGGGTCATGCCAACCGGGGCGCCGTTGAAGCCCGACTTCATGCCGTTGGCGGTGTGGTGCGGGAAGTGGCAGTGGAACACCCAGTTCCCCGGGTTGTTGGCGACGAACTCCAGCTCGTAGAAATCGCCCGGACTGACGGTCTGCGTCGTCTCGCGCACCAGCGGAATCTCGTGGCCGTTCTTCGAGACTGCCAGCTCGTCGTGGCCGTGCAGGTGCATCGCGTGCACCTCCTGCGATGCGTTGTAGATCCGGATCCGCACTCGGTCGCCTTCCTCGATCTCGATGGTGCCTTCGGCGGCGTCGCCGGTCTTGCCGTTGATGGTGTCGAACGGGAACTTCCCGGCCGGGCCGGTGCCGAACGGCTGCACCAGCGAGCCCTCGGACTCCCAACCCCAGATCTGCAGTGTCATGTTGACGTCGACGTCGGCCTTGACCGACTCGTGCTGCTCGCGCGGCAGTACGTCCCACATCCCGACGAGGCCGCGCATGTCCTGCACGGCGGTCTCGAAGTGAGAGTGGTAGGCGAAACTACCGACGTGGCCGGGCACGAACGCCGGGTAGGCGAAACTGGCTCCGGCCTTGACCGGTTCGGGCTGGCTGATACCGGCCACCCCGTCGGACTCGTTGGGCTGGTGCAGGCCGTGGACGTGGATCGTCGTAGCGTCCGGCAGCTCGTTGGTGACCTTGATCTGGACCTGCTCCCCCTCGTAGGAGATCAACGTCGGACCGGGACTGCCCACGTCCGTGCCAGGTGCGGCATAGCCCCACACGGTCGCGGTCTTCATCGGGAAGTTCGCAATCTTTTGCGTGACCGGCTTCGCCGTCAGGTCGAAGGTACGTTGGCACCCTTCGGGTAGCGGCTTCTTGCTGTCGACCTGCCGACCGTCGTCGCAGGTGACCTCCCCGAAGTAGGACGGCACATCGGGAGTCGTCGGGATCGTCGGCTCGACCATCGGCCCGGTGCCGGTCTTTTCGTACTGCACCCCGAACTCCCCCTTGGCCGTAGACGAGGAACCGGTGGCCGTGGAAGAGGAACCGGCCGCGGGGGCCGCGTCACCACCACCGCCTGACGAGCAGGCCGCCAAGACAAGTAATCCCGCCGCTCCCAGCGCGGGTAGGGCGAGCCGAGGATGACGGTGGTGCGCGGACGGACGGTACTGAGACAAGGTGAGCACCCTTCGCGGTCGTCGTGCAGACGCGACTCGACCACCGGCGAAGACCGCGCACCGGCGAAGACTGCGGTTGGAGGTGCCCGCGTCGGTCTCTGCTCAACCCGGGGACGGCCTGAACTCTTCATCCAGTAGTTGCGGCCGAGGCAGCGGGGGTGTGTCCGAGTCTTTGCAGCATCTCGTGGACGAAATGCCCAACCAAGATCGGCGCGCGATCAGGTCGACAGCCCCTCCCAGCCGCTGTTGCAGCAGGTGATGGCGGTCCTGCGCGCCGAGCGCACCAGCACCCAGCGCTGTCACCCTTCGGGTACGGACAGCGCCGGCTTGGACCAGCCCAACAGCTTAGTGCTGACAGCATCGAAGACCCGGATCCCGGACATCTCGACGGTGATGGACACCGACTCCCCCACCGCGGGCTTGATCGCGACCGGCACCCTCGCCGCAAGAGCCGTCGTGCCGGCGCGCAGATGGACCACCCGCTCGTTGCCGAGCATCTCCACCCGGTCGACTGTCGCGGCAATCGAGCTGCCTGCGCTGCCGCTTCCGAGCCGGAGGAACTCGGGGCGGATTCCGAGGACGAGCGAATCCGAGCTGCCACGCGCCAGCAACTCGGGTCGTACCGCCTGGTGCAGTGCCCACTGTGCGACCTGCAACTCGATCCCTTCGCCGGAGAACTCGATGCAGCCCGGAGTCACGGCACAGCTGACCGGCACGAGGTTCATCGGTGGCGAGCCGAGGAAGTCAGCAACCATGAGGTCGGCCGGAAAGTCGTAGATGACCTCAGGCGGGTCCACCTGATGCAGGACTCCGTTGTCCATCACCGCGATGCGGTCGCCCATGGTCATGGCTTCGACCTGGTCGTGGGTGACGTAGACGGTGGTGATGCCCACTCGCGCATGCAGGCGGGCAAGCTCCAGCCGCGTACGGGTCCGCAGCTTGGCGTCGAGGTTGGAAAGCGGTTCGTCCATGAGGAAGGCTTTGGGCTGACGGACGAGGGCGCGACCCAGCGCCACGCGCTGTTGCTGGCCGCCGGAGAGTTGTGCGGGCCGCCGGCCGAGCAGCTCGGTGAGGCCCAGCAACACTGCCACCTCCTCCACCCGGCGACGCGCCTCGCTTCTCTGCACTCCTGCAGAACGCAGCGGGAAGCCGAGGTTGCGGGCGACGGACATGTGCGGATAGAGGGCATAGGACTGGAAGACCATGGCCATGTCGCGGCTGCCCGGCAGCAGCGTGTCGACCCGCACGTCATCGAGCCAGACCTCGCCGCTGTCGGCCTCCTCGATCCCGGCGAGAATCTTCAGGACGGTGGACTTGCCGGACCCTGAGGCGCCCAGCAGCACGAGGAACTCACCGTCGGCCACGTCGAGAGAGACGTCACGTACCGCTTCGACGGCGCCATAGCGCTTGCTGAGTCCGCGGATGCTCACGCCGGACATCAGGAGATCACTGGCGCTTGGCGTTCGTCGCGAAGCCGCGGACGAGCATCCGTTGGCCGAAGAAGAACAGGACGACCGTCGGAATCACCGAAACGAGGGTGCCGGCCATCAGGAAGTTCCACGCTGTGTTGTAGATGTCGTGAAAGCTGGCAAGTCCGAGCGGCAGCGTGTAGCTGGCGGTGTCATTGAGATAAATCAAGGGACCCAGGAAGTCGTTCCACTTGGAGGCGAAGTCGAGCAGCCCGACGGCGACGAGCGCCGGGATCGACTGCGGCAGGATGATCTGCCAGAAGATGCGGAAGTGGCCCGCCCCGTCGACGAGCGCCGCCTGGTCGAGCTCGGGAGGCAGAGTCAGGAAGAACTGCCGCAGCAGGAAGATGTTGAAGGCGCCGCCACCCAGGAAGGACGGGACGATCAACGGCAGGTAGGTGCCGTACCAGCCGAGTTTGCTGAAGACGACGAACTGGCTGACGAGCAGCACCTGCTGCGGGAGCAGCATGGTGGCGAGGACGAGCACGAACGCCAGTCGCAGACCGCGAGCCCGAAGTCGCGCCAAGGGGTAGGCAACCAGCGCGGACGACAGGACCGTACCGACGGCGCCGAGGCCGGCGACGAGCAGGCTGTTTCTGGCGTAGTGCCAGAACGGGATGAGTTCGGTGGCTTCGGAGAAGTTGCCGAATGCCGGTTCGGAGGGCAGTAGTTGAGGCGGCGTGGTGAACACGGCGTTGTCGGTCTTCAGAGCCGTCGAAATCATCCACAGCACCGGGACCAGGACGACGGCACACCCGAAGAAGGCCACACAATAGAGCACGGTCAGCCGCACCCGCCGTTGTCCGCGGACGGTCCGGACCGGTCGCTCCACCGGCAGCGCGGGCGCGAGCAGCGTCATGTGCTCCTACTGCCGTAGAAGACCCAGAACCGCGCACTGCGGAAAAGCAGGACCGTCACCAGGGAGGTGAAGGCAAAGAGAATCCACGCCAAGGCGGATGCGTAACCCATGTCGAAGTAGGTGAAGGCGTTGCGGAAGAGATAGAGCAGATAGAACAAGCTGGCATCCCCCGGACCGCCGGCGGTGACCACGTATGCCTGGGTGAACGTTTGCAGGGCTCCGATGATGTCGAGCACGAGGTTGAACAAGATGGCCGGCGTGATGAGGGGAAGGGTGATCTGCCAGAAGCGACGCCAGCTGCTCGCCCCGTCAAGCTGCGCCGCGGACAGCACGTCGGTCGAGACGCCCTGGAGGGCAGCCAAATAGATCAACATCGACCGCCCGACCCCCCACAGGCTCATCAACGCCAGCGCCGGGACAACCTCGCGCGACGAGGCGACCCACAGTTGTGGAGGAATGTTGACCAGTCCGAGCAGGTAGTTCAGCAAGCCGAACTGTGGCTGGAACAGCCATAGGAAGAGCAGCGCGACGGCGACCGAGGCACCGCCGGTTCCGGCGATCATCACCGGGAGCAGGAACACGGTCCGAAAGAAGCCGACTCCACGGGCGCGCGTATTGAGCACCATCGCCAGGATGAGGCCCAGAACGAGGTCGGCGGGTACGGCGATCGCCGCGTAGAAAAGGGTGACCACGAACGAATGCGCCAACACCGGGTCGTGCAGCGCGCGGTCGTAGTTGGCCGCCCCGACGAACGTGGTGGAGCTGGGGTCCAGAATGGGATAGTCGGTGAACGACAGGACCAGCGAGGCGAGCATGGGCCCTGCCGTGAACGCGAGAAATCCTAGCGCCCACGGAGACAGGAAGGCGTAGGCGGCGAACTTCTCGCGACCTGCGCGGCCAGTGCTCCGGACGCTCAGTCGGACGGCAGTTTGTGCGTCTGAAACCACTCGTCAATCTTCCCCTGGGCGCTCTTCTGCAGCGTCGGCATTGCCTGTGCGGCTGTGGACTTGCCGCCCACGATGTCGTCAAAGGTTTTGCCGACCAGGTCATTGACCTCGGCGAAGGCTGGGAACCAGCTCTCGTTCTCCGGCGAGGACGAGGGGAGTCCCTCGAGCCAGACCTCCGGAGTTACCTCGGGCAACTCCTGGTTGATCCCCGTCGCGAAAACGTCCTTGTTCTGCTGCAACGGTGGTATCGCTCCGTAGCTGCCGAAGGACAATTTGCGCTCGACAGCAGGGTCGTAGGTGAAGTACTTCAGCACCTCCCAGGCGAGGTCCTGGTTCTTGCTCGCCTGCACGATCGCGCCCACGTCGAGGTTGAGGAAGCCGAAGCGCCGGCTCGGACCCGCAGGTAGCGCCGCTGCCTTGTAGGTGAAGGGCACATCGGTGCCGAACGGGCTGCGGATGTCGCAGGTGCACATGTCGATCATGGCCAGTTTGCCGGAACGCCAAGCGAATTGCTCCTCGTTCCCGGTGCCGCCGCCCGCCCCGAGGGCGGCCACCTGAGTCTGCGAGGGTTGCACGGAGTAGCGGTTGACCAAATCTGCCGCAAAGGCGATACCGGCAATTGATTCGGGAGTGTCGAACTGGGCCTTGCGACTCGACGGGTCATAGAGATGACCACCGAATGCATAGAAGATCGACTCGCGGAAATAGTGTCCCAGCCCGTAGGTCGCGATGTTGTCCCGGTCGAAGCCGGCCTCGCCGGAGCTGCGCCCTTTGTTGTCTCGCGTGAGGGCCTTCGCCGTGTCGAGAAAGGAGCCGGTCAGCTGCCACGAGTCGTCACTCCAGGACGTCGGCGGTGCTGCGATGCCGGCCTTCTCCAGCAGCGCCGTGTTGTAGACCAGTGCGTGATCGTTGACGCCCACGGGTATGCCGATGACGCTCGTGGAGTTCTTCCCGTAGAAGTTGGGCACCCGAGTTGCGGCGACCGTCTCGGGGATGAAGTTCTGGAGCGTCAGACCATCGCGGTCCAACATGGGACCGAGATCCAGCCAGATGTTCTGGTCGACGAACAGGGAGATGCCGTAGAGGCCTGCCGGCATAACCAGGTCGGGCGGTTGCCCACCGGCAATGAGCACGGTCAGTTTGGTGCGGGCGTCCGAGGAACCCGGTACCCGAAGAAAGTCGATCTTCACTCCCGGCTGCTCACGCATGAACGCCTCGGCGAGCGCGGTCTGCACCTGGGCCTGCTCGGGGGAGTTGCCAGTCCCGAAGCCGACCAAGATCTGCACGTTGCCGGTGAGTGACTTGGTGCTACTGGAGGGCGAGCTACTACTGCTGGCCCGTGCTTGCGGCGTGGAGGAACTGCCACTGTTGCACCCCGCGAGCAGCGCCCCCGCGCTGGTCGCGGACAGGCCCAGGCTCAGGGCGCGCTGGACGAACTGCCGCCGGCTCAACTGCCTTCCCACAAAGGCGTCGACAAGGTCCTGAGTGGCTCGCGCATCCCGCATCAACGAGGGCCTTTCGCTAGGCGGCAGGCCGCGTCCCCCAAGCAGGCCGACAAGGGCAAGGAAGAGCGGCAGGCCACGTCAGCCGACGCTCGTGCGGGCGTCGATCGGGGCGAAGTAGAGCAGGCGCGCCGAACCCGGTCAATAGTGTCCGGCAACACCTACCGGCCGGCCTCAGACGCCTCCTTGGCCATGAGGGCCTCGGCACCCCAGTCGGGCCGGCAGACGCCTGCTGCGCTCTGTGGGCCTATGGTCTGCACTGACCAGAGGGGTCCGTCGTGACGCAGGGTCCTGTGCCGGCCGGATGGGACAGCAACCCGTCCGCGTGGCCGGAGCGCGCCGTGCTCGTCGGGCTGGCTCTTGCCGGCGCCGCGGTGGCCGGGTACCTCACGCTGGTGCAGGTCGGGGTCGTCGGCGCGGCCTGGGAGCCGTTCTTCGGGGCGGGTTCGGAGCGGGTCCTGCACTCAAGCTTCTCGCGGGCGCTGCCGGTGCCCGACGCCGCCCTCGGCCTGGTCGCCTACCTCGCCGATGTCGTGCTGGGTGTTCTCGGCGGCGCCGACCGGTGGCGCCGCCGACCGGTGGTGACGTTGCTGTTCTCCGCCGTCGTCGTCGGCGCCGCCGTCGGCGGGCTGGGACTGGTCGTGGTCCAGGCGACAGTCGTGCACCAGTGGTGCACGCTCTGCCTGGCCTCGGCCGGCATCTCCGTCGTGATCCTCGGGGTCAGCCGGCTGCGCGAGGCCCGCGCCGCCCTTGCCTACCGACGCGACGATCGGCCCCGGTGACCACGCCGGCTCAGCCCGCCGGGGACAGGCCCCACTGGCTGCGGGCGGTCTGCCCCGGCTCGAGTCGGATGATGTCCGTGCCGGTGGCCAGGGCATTCGGCGGCGCGGTCATCGGCTCGACGCCCAGCCCGCGACGGCGGCGTCCCACTTCTGCGATGGTGTCCCCGGTGAACAGCTCGACGTACGGGTAGCTCTCGTCTACCCACAGCTGCGTTCCGGCGCCGTCCGGGTGGAGCAGGCGCACCCAGGCGCGTCCTTGCTCGTCACGGTGCAGCTTGCCGAACGCGACGTCGAGCTGCGTGTCGCCCAGCACCCGGGCCTGCCGGAAGTCGTACTCGCTCCCCGCGGCATCACGGCGACCCGTGGGCAGGCCGCGCTCGTCGGTCGACAACCAGATCGAGCCGGGAGCCTCCAGCCGGCACTCGTCGACCAGTCCGTCCGCCGCGAGGTACGGATGCTGGCCGGCTGCATAGGGAAGCGGCCGGGAGCCGACGTTTCCTGCGGTCGTCGTCACGGTCAGCCCGTCGTCGGCCAGCGCGTAGCCGACCGCGACCTCGAGGGCGAACGGGTAGCCCGGTTGGGGCGGCAGGACGTGGACGAGCTCGACGTCCCGGGTCGTCTGGCGCCGACACGACCAGCGCGCCCAGCGGGCCAGTCCGTGAATCGCGTTCCGCTTCGACGGTTCGGTCAGTGGGAGCTGGTGCTTCTCACCGTCCCAGGTGTACTGGCCGTCGCCCAGCCGGTTCGGCCAAGGGACCAGCACCTGACCTCGGGCGGCCGACGCCCGGTCGTACTCGCCGTACCCGTCGAGCAGTTCCCGACCGTCGGCGACGTAGGAGCGGAGCCCCGCGCCGACCTCTACCACGACCACCCGGCTCGCGCCGTAGGTGAGGACGTACTGACGACCGGAGGGCAGGGTCGGTTGCCCGCCGCTGGTGTTGTCCTTGCTCATCGCGGTTCCTGTTCCTCGCCGTGGCAGTATCGGACGGGTTCAGAGTGCCCGGCAGATGCTGTTTCCATCGCTGTTGGCGGGTAGAGGACCGGCATGCATCGAGCCCCGCAGTATGTGGACCGGTCCGCCCGGCAGTCGTCGGACGACCGATGAGCCTGCGGATCGAGGACTATGCCGTGCTCGGCGACCTGCAGACGGCGGCGCTCGTCGGCCGCGACGGCTCGATCGACTGGCTCTGCCTGCCCCGCTTCGACTCGCCGGCCTGCTTCTCGGCACTGCTGGACACTCCTGCGGCCGGTCGATGGCTGCTGGCCCCGGCCGACGGGTCGCTCGCGACCGAACGGGCCTACCGTGACGACACGCTGGTGCTCCAGCAGACCTGGCGGACCCCCACGGGAGACGTCCGGGTCAGCGACTTCATGCCTCCACGCGGGACGGCTCCGGACGTCGTACGCATCGTCGAGGGGCTGAGCGGGCGGGTCTCGATGCGCACGCAGCTGCGGGTCCGCTTCGACTACGGCAAGGTTGCTCCGTGGATCCGGCGTGACGACGGACGCTGGTCTGCCGTCGCCGGGCCGGATGCGGTCTGGCTCGACACGCCCGCAGGCGTGGACGAGGACGCGCTGGAGGCCGGTACCTGCTTCGAGGTCGAGTCCGGGCAGCGCCTGTCCTTCGTCCTGACCTGGGCGCCGTCCTTCCAGGGCCCGCCACCACGCGTCGATTCCGACCGGGCGTTGACCGACACGCTCGAGTACTGGTCCGGCTGGCTGGACAGCAGTACCTACCACGGGCCGTACGACGATGCCGTCCGTCGTTCCCTGCTGGTCTTGAAGGCGCTGACCTACGCTCCGACCGGCGGGGTCGCGGCGGCTGCCACCACGTCCCTGCCCGAGCAGATCGGTGGGTCGCGCAACTGGGACTACCGCTACTGCTGGCTGCGCGACGCCGCGTTCACGCTGCAGGCACTGGCCGGGGCCGGCTTCACCGGTGAAGCCTCGGCCTGGCGGTCCTGGCTGCTGCGTGCGGTCGCCGGCGACCCCGCCGACCTGCAGATCATGTACTCCCTGACCGGCCGGCGACGGCTGGTGGAGTACGAACTCCCCTGGCTGGACGGCTACGAGCAGTCCCGTCCCGTTCGGGTCGGCAACGCTGCGGCCGGTCAGTTCCAGCTGGACGTGTGGGGGGAGGTGCTGGACGGTCTGCACGAGGCGCGCGAGGCAGGTCTGGCTGCCGAGGAGGACGCCTGGGACCTGCAGGTGGCGCTCACCGATTATCTCGCGACCGTCTGGCAGCACCCGGACCACTCCCTGTGGGAGATGCGTGGTCCACCAAGGCACTTCGTGCATTCGAAGGTAATGGCCTGGGTCGGCTTCGACCGGATGATCCGCACAGCAGAGCGCAGCGGTCTGTCGGGCCCGGTCGACCGGTGGCGAGCCGCCCGGGACGCCGTTCACGCGCAGGTCTGTGCCCGCGGTTTCGATGCCGACCGGGGCACCTTCACGCAGTTCTACGGTTCGCAGGGGTTGGACGCCGCCTTGCTCCTGCTGCCTCGGCTGGGCTTTCTGCCGCCGGATGATCCCCGCATCGAGGGAACGGTGCGCGCCGTCCAGCGGGAGCTGTGCGAGGACGGCTTCGTACTGCGCTACCGGCCCGATGCCGAAGAGCCCGGCGGCGCAGGCAGCGTCGACGGCCTGCCCGGCAGCGAGGGAGCCTTCCTCGCCTGCAGTTTCTGGCTGGTCGACGCATTGAGGCTCACCGGCTGGCGGGACGAGGCGACCGCGCTGTTCGCGCGGTTGCTGAGCCTTCGCAACGACGTCGGGCTGCTCAGCGAGGAATGGGATCCTCGGCACCAGCGGCAACTCGGGAACACCCCGCAGGCACTGAGCCACGTCGCTCTGATCAACGCCGCCCTCGCCCTGGGTGACACGCATGTCGAACCGGACCGAAGGAGCACCAGCACATGAACGAAGACCAGCAGGAACAGGTCGGCCGCCGCGGGGTCGCGGTGGTGACGGGCGGGACCGCCGGAATCGGACGGGCGGTCGTGCGCAAGCTCGCCGCGAGGGGCTGGGACGTGGCGGTGCTGGCCCGTGGACAGGAGCGGCTCGACGACACCGTGCGAGAGTTGCACGAGCGGGGTGTGCGGGCGATCGGGATCTCGGTAGATGTTGCCGACGCCGCGGCGGTCGACCGCGCCGCCGACCAGGTCGAGGACGAACTCGGACCGATCGAGTTATGGGTCAACGACGCGTTCACCGGCGCAATCGCCTTCTTCGACGAACTGCGGCCGGAGGAGTACGAGCGCATCACGATGGTGACCTACCTCGGCTTCGTCAACGGCACCCGCTCGGCGCTGAAGCGGATGACGCCCCGCAACCGCGGCACGATCATCCAGGTCGGTTCGGCACTGGCCTTCCGCGGCATCCCGCTGCAGAGCGCCTACTGCGGCGCCAAGCACGCCATCAAGGGCTTCACCGAATCGCTGCGGGTCGAGCTCGAGCACAAGAAGTTGGCGATCCGGCTGTGCGAGGTGCACATGCCGGGCGTCAACACTCCACAGTTCGACTGGGTGCTGCACCGGGGCATCGACCACCACCCGATGCCGGTCCCGCCGATCTACCAGCCGGAGGTCTGCGCCCGCGCCGTCGCTCACGTCGCGGAGCATCCGCGCCGGACGATGTGGGTGGGTCTGCCGACGGCGCTGACGATCCTGGCAAACCGCGTCGCGCCCGCCCTGCTCGACCACTACCTGGCGAGGACGAACGTACGGGGCCAGCAGTCACCGCAGCACGATCCGCCGGGCCAACAGTCCAACACCTGGGAGCCGGTCTACGGGGCCGAGGTGGCTGCCCACGGCAGCTTCGACGACAAGGCCCATGAGCACAGTCCCCAACTGTGGGTCAGCGAGCACCGGGCCTTGGCATCCGCGGTGGTTGGGGGGATCGCTGCCGCGCTGGTCGGCCGGGCCGCCCGCCGTTAAGTGTCCGCCGGGGCCAGCACCAGCAGGTAGCTCCCATGCGGGACCGCAGCAACGTCGCGAGACTGACAAATGCGATCAGGTGTGGTCGAGCCCGCCGGGGGGACAGGAAACGTTGAAGTTGACCCGCACCTGCGAAGCGGTGCGCGGTCCACAACGCAGTTCCGTCAACGTCAGGAGCACCCCATGACCGCCACCTCCACCGATCGCCCGGGAACACTCTCCCACCGCAGCGACAGCATGTCCGGCGGTGACATGCGTCGGCGCGGGCTGATCCTGCTCGCCGGTGCCGTCGCCATCGCCCTGCTCGTCCAGCCGATCGGCTTCCTGGACTACTACTTCAACCCGCTGCTCGTCGGTCTGGCGTTCCTGGCCGCGGCGGCAGCCACCGGCCCGCGCAGCCCGCTCTGGGGCGCCGCCATGGTCACCACCGCCTGGGGTGTCGCC
>JBBSVL010000034.1:0-13849 GCA_038233595.1 Propionibacteriales bacterium
GGCGCGGGTTCATGGGGCACCGCGTTCTCCCTCGTGCTGGCCGACGCGGGCAACGACGTGACGCTCTGGGCTCGGCGCGACGAAGTGTGCGCGACGATCAACGAGACGCACGAGAACACCGAGTACCTTCCCGGCATCGAGATTCCGCCGACGGTCTCCGCGACCCACGATCCCGAGCAGGCACTGGCCGGAGCCGAGTGGATGGTGCTCGCCGTACCCTCCCAGACGCTGCGCGAGAACCTCACCGAGTGGGCCGGGCTGGTTCCTCCCGGCACCGTACTGGTGTCGCTGATGAAGGGCGTGGAGCTCGACACCCTGAAGCGGATGAGCGAGGTCGTCGCGGAGGTCGCGGACGTCGGACCCGAGCGGATCACCGTGGTCAGCGGGCCCAACCTGGCCAAGGAGATCGCCTCGCGCGAGCCGGCCGCCTCGGTGGTCGCATGTGCCGACCACGACGTCGCGCGTCGGGTCCAGGACCTGTGCCACACCCGGGCGTTCCGGCCCTACTCGACGACCGACGTGCTGGGGTGCGAGGTCGGTGGCGCCTACAAGAACGTCGTCGGCCTGTGTGTCGGAATGGCCGCAGGCCTCGGTTTCGGCGACAACACAACGGCGTCGCTGATCACCCGAGGGCTTGCCGAGACGGCGCGACTCGCAATGGCACTGGGCGCCGACCCGTTGACCCTGATGGGTCTTGCCGGCCTCGGCGACCTGGTGGCCACGTGCTCCTCACCACTCTCTCGAAACCGCAGCTTCGGGGAGAAGCTCGGCCAGGGGATGACCACCGAGGAGATCGTCGCCTCGACCCGTCAGGTGGCCGAGGGGGCCAAGTCCTGTACGTCGCTGCGCGACCTGGCTCGTCGTACGGGCGTTGACGCACCGATCGCCGAGCACGTCACCGAGGTGATCGCCGGCACCATCGGCGCGGCCGACATGGTCGACGCCTTCATCAACCGGGCCACGAAGTCGGAGCGGGACTGAGCCCGAGCGGGCCGGCTCAGATCGCGTCGAGAGCCTGCGCGAGGTCGGCCCAGAGGTCCTCGACGTCCTCGATGCCCACGGACATCCGCACCAGGGACTCCGGGATGGTGACCGACTCGGTCCGCCACCGGCGGCGACGCTCGAAGGTCGACTCGACGCCACCGAGGCTGGTCGCGTGCACCCAGATGCTGGTCGTGTGGGTGAGCAGGTCGGCAGCCTCCGCGCCACCGGACAGCTCGATCGCCACGATCCCACCGAAGCCGGGATAGCGGACCGCCGACACGGCAGCGTGTACGGACAACCGGCCCACCAGCTCGGCCGCGTTGGCCTGTGCGCGTTCGACACGCAGGTGCAGGGTGCGCAGCCCACGTAGGGCCAGCCAGGCCTCCAGTGTGCCCGGAGTCGCGCCGAGCAGGTCGCGGCGACCCTTGAGCACGCCGTGCAGCTCCGCGTCGGCGGTGATGATCGCGCCGAGCAGCGCGTCGGAGTGCCCGGCGATGTACTTGGTCGCGGAGTGCACGACCAGATCCGCGCCGAGTGACAACGGCTGCTGGAGCACCGGCGTCGCGAAGGTGTTGTCGACCGCGACGTAGGCGCCGGCCTGGTGCGCGGCAGCGATGATCGTGGGCAGGTCCGCGACCTCCAGGGCCGGGTTTGTCGGAGACTCGACCCAAACCAGGGAGGCGTCCTCACATGCCGCGACCACGGCCTCGGTGTCCTCGACGTCGACCAGGTGGGCGCGCACCCGCCCGCGCGACTCGAGGTCGGCAAGCTGCATCAGGCTGCCCTGGTAGGCGTGCCGCGGCGCGACGACCTTCTCGCCGAGCGCGACCAGGTCGAACACGGTGGCGACCGCCGCCAGACCGCTGCCGAACGCCAGGCAGCGGCCGCCTTCGAGTGCGCCCAGGGCGTCCTCGAACGCGGTCCAGGTCGGGTTGGCGTAACGGCCGTACTCCCGGTCGCCGCCCGCGACGTACGTCGAGGCCATCGTGATCGGCACGTTCAGTGGCTGATCTGGCTCGTGCGCCGGACGACCGGCGGTGACCGCGATGGTGGCCGGGGCCAGGGAGCTCTTCGGGGATGGGTCGGGCATGGACCCAACACTAGATGGGCGCGGATACGCCGGCCTGCGGTGGTCCGCCGGTAATGTCGGGGTGGTGAGCGAACCCACCAGACCCCGCGTGGCGATCGTGTTCGGCGGCCGTTCGAACGAGCACGCGATCTCGTGCGTGACAGCGGGCAGCGTGCTCGCCGCGATCGACCACGAGGCCTACGACGTGGTGCCGATCGGCATCGCCCCCGACGGGCGCTGGGTGCTCGAGAGCGACCCCGCGCGGCTACGCATCGGTGCCGGGGGAGAGCTGCCTGCTGTGGATCCCGACGGTCCAGGGGTGCAGCTGGCACAGGGGCTCTCCGGCTCCTCCGAGCTGACTGTCCACCAGGCGCACGACGTACCAGCCCAGCTCGGCGCGGTCGACGTGGTCTTCCCGCTGCTGCACGGTCCGTGGGGCGAGGACGGCACCATCCAGGGCCTGCTCGAGATGGCCGGGGTGCGCTACGTCGGCGCGGGTGTGCTCGCCTCCGCTGTCGGGATGGACAAGCACTACATGAAGGTGGTCCTCCGGTCGGCGGGGCTGCCGGTGCTGCCGCATGTTCTGGTCACGCCGCACGGCTGGCTGGCGGATCCCGAGGCCTGTCACGAGAGCGTGCGTGCACTCGGATACCCGGTCTTCGTCAAGCCGAGCCGGGGGGGCTCCAGCATCGGGATCAGCAAGGTGCACGACGACTCCGAGCTGGACGCCGCCGTAGAGCAGGCCCGCGTGCACGACCCGCGGGTGCTGGTCGAGTCGTACGCCGGCGCCGACGCGCGGGAGATCGAGTGTGGCGTGATCGAGGGTCTCGACGGCAAGCCCGCCGAGGCCAGTGTGATCGCCGAGATCAGCGTCGCGGGCGACCACGAGTTCTACGACTTCGCTGCGAAGTACCTTCCCCAGTCAGCCACTGAAGCCACCCGGATCCAGGTGCCGGCGGACCTCGACGAGACGGTGTCCGACGAGATCCGCCGCCTTACCGTGCAGACGTTTCTCGCTCTCGGCTGCGAGGGGCTGGCCCGGGTGGACTTCTTCGTCCAGCACGACGGCCGCGTGGTGATCAACGAGATCAACACGATGCCAGGCTTCACCCCGACGTCGATGTTCCCGAGGATGTGGGCAGCGTCCGGGGTCGAGTACCCCGAGCTGGTCGACCGGCTGATCCGACTGGCCCTGGCCCGGGATGCCGGTCTGCGCTAGACGCAGCCACCGGTCTTCTTCGTGTGCTGCTTGAGCGTGCGGGTGAGGTCGACCATCGCGGCGGTGGGCGGCCAGTAGGCCGCGGGCACCATCACCTCGATACGGGGCGATCGGCCGATCGTGGTCATCAGCACGTCGACGGGGTGGTCACCCAGCTCGTCCTCCGGCACGAACCAGTCGATCCCGTTGGTGCGCTGGCAGGCGGAGAACCGGGTGAAGCCCTTCGGCGTACCCACGCCGCAACGCAGCACGATCGCCGGATCACCCCAGGCGGCGCCCAGCCCGGAGTCGTCGACCGAGCGGCTCTTCTGGTCCGAGACCCGGGCCGGCAGCGCCTTGGTGAACGACGCGCAGGCAGAACGTGTTGCCGTCTTCACGTCGGGTGCGTGCACGCTGACAGCGCACCCGGTCAGAACGACCGTCAGGACCGAGGCGAGGGCGCCCGGCACCCTGCGGCGTACGACCTGGGTGCGGCCGGTGCGCAGACGGCTCAGATGTGTACGACCGGGCAGGTGAGGGTGCGGGTGATCCCGTTGAGGGTCTGCACCTTGGCGACGACCAGCTTGCCGAGCTCGTCGACGTTGCCTGCCTCGGCACGGACGATCACGTCGTAGGGGCCGGTGACGTCCTCGGCCAGGATCACGCCCTTGATGTCCGTGATCGCCTGGGCGACCTCGGCGGCCTTGCCGACGTCGGTCTGGATCAGGATGTAGGCCTGCACCACCATCTGCGACTCCTTGCGGGCTCCGAGAAACGGCTGAGACCTCGCAACCTACACGCAACAAACCTCGCTCGGAACAGTGGTTCGGCCCGGTATCGGTGACCAGCACAGCCGCCAGGCGGATCTCGAGGTGGCCTTTGCCTGAAGTGGTACGACGGACCAGCCGTGCGGTTGGATGGGCGACATGCCAACCCTGCCCCCGGACCTCACCGCGGACGCCACCGTGGCCGACGTCGGCGAGTTCGGCCTGATCGCGATGTTCGCGCCCCTGTTCAGCCAGGGCGAGCACGTCGTGACCGGCCCGGGTGACGACGCCGCCGTGCTGCGCATCCGCACCGGACACGTCGTGGTCTCGACCGATCTGATGGTGGAGGACCGGCACTTCCGCCGGGCCTGGGCCACCGCCGAGCAGATCGGCCACAGGGCCGCCGCGCAGGCACTCTCGGACATCAACGCGATGGGCGGCCGGGCACACTCGCTCACCGTCGGGCTTGCGGCACCGGCGGACCTTCCCGCCGGGTGGGTGCTCGACCTCGCCGGTGGGATCGCGGCCGAGTGCGACACCGTGGGCGTCTCGGTCGTCGGGGGTGACCTGACCCGGGCCGACCAGGTGGTGCTCGCGCTGACGGTGCTTGGGGCCTGCGAGGTGGCCCCGGTGCTGCGGTCCGGCGCCTCGGCCGGCGACGTCGTCGCGATCACCGGCCGCCAGGGGTGGGCGGCCGGCGGGCTGGCCGTGCTGGCCAGGGGTTTCCGCTCACCGCGTGCTCTGGTCGAGGCCTACCAGCTGCCCAGCCCGCCGTACGACGCGGGCCTGGTCGCTGCGAAGGCGGGCGCCACCGCGATGATCGATGTCTCGGACGGGCTGCTGGCCGACCTCGGTCACATTGCCGAGGCGAGCGGCATCGCGATCGACGTCGAGACGAGTGCCTTCGACCTGGCCGAGCCGCTGCGTGCGGTGGGCGCTGCGCTGGGGGTCGACCCGATGGAATTCGTGCTCGGTGGCGGAGACGACCACCCGATCGTGGCGACCTTCGCCGAGGGATCCGTCGTACCCGAGGGGTGGACCGTGATCGGCACCTGCGCGGCGGGGGAGCCGGTCGTCACCGTGGACGGCACGGACTATGACGGCCCTCGTGGCCACGTGCACTTCTGATCGACCGGCTCTCAAACGGGCACGATGGTTCCAGCGGCCTGTTCCAGCACTCGAAACGGGGATCGTGCCCGTCTGGCGGCAGCCGCTCAGCTCAGCGGGAGACCTTGCCGGCCTTGAGGCAGCCGGTGCACACGTTGAGGCGCTTGGGTGCGCCGTTGACGGTGGCCCGGACGCGCTGGATGTTGGGGTCGAAGCGGCGCTTCGTGATCTTGCGTGACCAGGGCCGATTGTTTCCGAAGCCGGGCTTCTTGGCGCAGATGTCGCAGACGGCAGCCACCGTGCACTCCTCGTGTTGAACAGCAATGTGAGTCGAAGGGCCCAGGAACACCACTGACACCGGTCGGGGTCTGGGCAACCACACCAGATTAACCGAGAGACCGGGCTCCGCGCGAATCGGCCGGCGGCAGACTAGCCTCCTCGACGTGGAGCAGGAGCAGCGGAGCGAGATCGCCACCTTCGACCTGCCGGTCCTGCTGCGCTTCGCCGACCTGGCGGTCGAGGGCCTGGGAGCGGCACGCGAGGAGATCGACGCGCTCAACGTCTACCCCGTGCCCGACGGGGACACCGGCACCAACATGTTCCTCACCGTCGAGGCGGCGCGGGAGCAGATGACCGAACGGCTGGCCGAGGTGGGCCCGGACCTGAGTGCAGCGCTGTCTGCCTACTCCCGAGGGGCCCTGCTGGGCGCACGCGGCAACTCGGGGGTGATCCTCAGCGAGCTCTTCGGGGCGCTGATGCGGCGCCTGGCCCAGGCCGGCGCGGGTGAACGGTCGGCTGGGGTCTTCGCGCAGGGCATGCGCTCGGCGGCGGACGCAGCCTACGCAGCGGTGGGTACACCGGTCGAGGGCACGATCCTGTCCGTGGCGGCAGCGGCTGCGGACGGCGCGGAGAAGGCTGCGCTCGACCCGGGGGCCAGGCTCGGCGCCGTGCTGCACCTGGCCGCGGGCGCCGCCCGCGAGGCCCTGGCGCGTACGCCGGACCAGCTGGCCATGCTGCGCGACGCAGGTGTCGTCGACGCCGGCGGGCGGGGTCTGTGCGTCGTGCTCGATGCCGCAGAGTCCGCGGTCACCGGCCAGCGCACGATCGCGTCGGCTCCCCCGCTGGGCTCGCGTGCCATTCCCGTGCCCCAGCTCCCGATGCTGACGAGCGGCGACCTGACCGAGGGTGGCCCGTCGTACGAGGTGATGTACCTCCTCGATGCCCGGGAGCGGGCGATCCCCGACCTGCGCGCCGCGCTCGCTCCGCTGGGCGACTCGTTGGTCGTCGTCGGCGGCGAGGGGCTGTGGAACGTGCACGTGCACGTCGACGACGTCGGCGCCGCGGTCGAGGCAGGCATCCGGGCCGGGACGCCGCGCCGGATCCAGGTCACGCACTTCGCCGAGCAGGTCTCCCGGGCCCGGGCGGGGCACGCCCGGCGCAAGGGCCGCAAGGTCGTCGCCGTTGCCGGCGGGCCGGGGCTCGAGGAGCTGTTCACCCGGGCCGGTGCAGTGGTGATCGCCGGCGGTCCGGGCCGACGCCCGTCCACCGGGATGATCCTGGCGGCGATCGAGGCCAGTGGCGCAGAGGAGGTGATCGTGCTCCCCAACGACCGGGACTCGATCGCGGCGGCCGAGGCTGCGGCGCGGGCGGCCTCCGACTCCCAGATCAAGGTCGTGGTGATCCCGACCCGGGCCCAGGTGCAGGGCGTCGCCGCCCTCGCCGTTCACGAGCCCGGGCGCAGCTTCGAAGGAGACGTGGTGGCGATGACCTCGGCAGCGCGGCACGCGCGGCACGGGGCGGTGACCATCGCGGCCAAGCAGGCGATGACCACGGTCGGTCCGTGCGAGCCCGGCGACGTGCTCGGCGCCATCGAGGGTGACTTCGTCTCGGTCGGTTCGGACCTGTTCGAGGTTTCCAGCGGTGTGCTCGACCGGCTGCTCGACGGTGGGGGCGAGCTGGTCACCCTCGTGGCCGGCCTGGACGGTGCCGAGCTCGCCGAGCGGGTGTCGTCCTACGTCGAGGGGGCGTTCCCGGGCGTCGACGTCGTCGTCTACCAGGGTGGCCAGCAGCGCTACCCGTTGCTCCTGGCAGTGGAGTAGGACGATGGCCACAGGCATCTCGTGGGACGCCAGGATCGCGAGCGTCGCCGGCAAGGAGGCACCGAAGGTCGAGAAGGCGCTGGGCCTGCACACCGTCGGTGACCTGCTGCAGAACTACCCGCGCTCCTACGTCGCCAAGGGTTCGCTCAGCGACCTGGGCAAGCTCACCGAGGGTGACTTCATCTCCATGTTCGGCCAGGTGACCCGTTGCGAGCTGAAGACCTACCAGGACCGGCGCACCGGCCGTACGGCGTACCGCAACGAGGTCGACGTGCGTGGCAGCGACGGCCATCTGGCGCTCACCTGGTTCGACAAGACGGAGCCCCGGGCGCAGTGGCGCCTCCGGGAGTTCGGGGTCGGCCGGATCGGGCTGTTCTCCGGAAAGCTCAAGTGGTTCAACGGGCACTGGGAGCTGAACAACCCCCGCGCCAAGATGTACGCCGCCGAAGGAGCCGCCAGCGAGGCGTACGCCGCGATCCCGGACCTGATCCCGATCTACCGGGCGGCCGGCAACGTCGACACCTGGCAGATTGCCGACGCGGTGCAGGTGGCCCTCGACCTGGTCGTGGACATCCCCGACCCGCTGCCGGAGGTGACCCGCAAGGAGCACGACCTGGTCGACATCCGCACCGCGTTGACCCTGATCCACCGGCCCGACAACCACGCACAGCTCGGCGCGGCGAAGAAGCGGCTGAAGCTCGACGAGGCCTTCGTGACCCAGGTGGTCCTCGCCCAGCGGCGTCGGGAGCTGGCGCACCGGGTCGCCAAGCCGCGCACCGGCCGCAGCGGTGGCCTGCTCGACCGCTTCGACGAGCGGCTGCCCTTCGTGCTCACCGACGGTCAGCTCGCGGTCAGCGCGACCCTGCTCGATGACCTGGCCGGTTCGCACCCGATGCATCGGCTGCTCCAGGGCGAGGTCGGGTCCGGCAAGACCGTGGTTGCGCTGCGGGCGATGCTGCGCGTGGTCGACACCGGTGGCCAGGCCGTCCTGCTGGCGCCGACCGAGGTGCTCGCCCAGCAGCACGAGCGCTCCATCCGGGAGCTGCTCGGCGACCTCGCGGACGCCGGCCGGCTCGGCGGTGACCTCGACGGCACCCAGGTGGCGCTGCTGACCGGGTCCCGCACCACCGCCCAGCGCCGGCAGGCATTGCTGGACGTCGCGAGCGGCGCGGCCGGGCTCGTGGTCGGAACCCACGCCCTGCTCGAGGACAACGTGTCCTTCTTCGACCTCGGCCTGGTGGTGGTCGACGAGCAGCATCGCTTCGGCGTGGAGCAGCGGGCGGCGCTGACCGCGAAGGCCGAGCTGCCGCCGCACGTGCTGGTGATGACCGCGACCCCGATCCCACGCACCGTCGCGATGACCGTGTTCGGCGACCTGGAGACCTCGGTGCTGAGCGAGCTGCCGCGGGGACGGGCAGACGTGCAGACCTCTGTCGTCCCCCGGGCGGCCCCGGGCTGGCTGGACCGGGCCTGGCAGCGGGTCCGCGAGGAGGTCGGGGCCGGTCGGCAGGCGTACGTCGTGTGTGCCCGGATCGGCGACGGCCCCCCGGGTTATGCCGAGTCGGCCCCGACAGACGACGACTCGGCACTGAGCCCTTCGACAGGCTCAGGGGGGTCCGCGGTGGAGGAGCTCGCCCCTGAGCTGGCCGCCGACCAGCTCAGTGGGCTGCGGGTCGAGAAGCTGCACGGCCGGATGCCACCGGAGCACAAGGATGGCGTCATGCGGGCCTTCGCGGCAGGTGAGGTCGACGTTCTTGTGGCCACCACGGTGATCGAGGTGGGGGTCGACGTACCCAACGCCTCGGTGATGGTGGTTCTGGACGCCGACCGGTTCGGGGTCTCCCAGCTGCACCAGCTGCGTGGCCGGATCGGCCGCGGCGGGAACGCCGGGCTGTGCCTGCTGGTCACCGACGCCGAGCCGGGTTCGCCGGCGATGGTGCGGCTGGAGGCGGTGGCGGCCACCCGGGACGGGTTCGTGCTCTCGGAGGTCGACCTGAGGCAGCGACGTGAGGGCGACGTGCTCGGGACCGACCAGTCCGGGCGGCGTTCCACGTTGCGACTGCTGTCGGTGCTCGACGACGAGCCTGTGATCACGCTGGCCCGCCGGCTGGCGACGAAGATTGTGGAGGAGGATCCTGAGCTCGCCGGGAACGACGGGCTCCGGGCTGCGGTGCGGGAGCTCGCGGAGTCCGAAGCCGCGGACTACCTGGAGATGACATGACCAGGATCATCGCGGGGAGCGCCCGCGGCCGCAGGCTCAGGACCCCGGCCGGCGAACACACCCGGCCGACCACCGACCGGGTGCGCGAGGCGCTGTTCTCCGCGCTGGAGGCGTCCCTCGGATCGCTGGTGGGACTGCGCTTCCTCGACCTGTACGCCGGGTCCGGGGCCGTCGGTCTGGAAGCGATGTCGCGCGGGGCCGGCGTGGCCACCCTGGTGGAACGCGACCGACGCACCTCGCAGCTGGTCCGGGCCAACGCCGACGCGCTGGACTTCCGGAGGGCCGAGCTGGTGAGCCTCGCCGTGGAGCGGTTCGTGGCCCAACCACCGCGGGCGCCGTACGACGTGGTGTACCTGGATCCGCCCTACGCCCTGGCCGGCGACGAGGTGGAGAAGGTGCTCGCGCTGCTGGTCGAGAACCGCTGGCTGGCACCCGGCGCGACGGTGGTGGTCGAACGCTCGGCACGCGACCCCGAGCCTCTGTGGCCTGAGGGGATCGCGGTGGGTCGGTGCAAGTCCTACGGCGAGACCGCGCTCTGGTGGGCGGCCGCGGAGTCGGCACCGGGGTAGACGACGCTGGTTGGACACGGGGGTAGTTGAGAGTTCACGATGGGAAGGCCAGCCCCCGTTCACCATGCCCGAAAGCAGAGATACCGCATGCGCAGAGCAGTGTGTCCCGGCTCCTTCGATCCGGTGACCAACGGCCACATCGACATCATCTCCCGCGCCGCGGGGCTCTTCGACGAGGTGGTCGTCGCGGTGGGTGTGAACAAGTCCAAGGCCACGGCCCGGCTGTTCAGCGCCGAGGAGCGGATGGAGATGCTGGAGAAGGTCTGCGCCGACTTCCCCAACGTCTCGGTGGCCGGTTTCGATGGCCTGCTCACCACGTTCTGCAGGGAGCGCGGGATCAACGCCATCGTCAAGGGGCTGCGGGCGATCTCCGACTTCGACTCCGAGCTGCAGATGGCCCAGATGAACTCCAGCCTGACCGACGTGGAGACGGTGTTCATCCCCACCACCCCGGAGTACTCCTTCCTGGCCTCCTCGCTGGTCCGGGAGGTCGCGACCTTCGGTGGCGACGTCTCGAAGCTGGTCCCGGCCGACGTCCTCGCGCGGCTGACCGCGCGGCTCGCCGAACGGAGCGGCCAGTGCTGACCCCCGAGGTGACCGGGCGCGTCGAGTCGGTGCGGCGCGCACTCGAGCACGCCCGCGCGCTGCCGATGTCCTCCTCCGTCGTGGTCAACAAGGCAGAGCTGATCGGCATGCTCGACGATCTCGAGGACGACTGTCGGGTCTCGCTCGAAGCCGCCCAGAGTGTGGTCGGCAAGCGGGACGAGGTGTTGGCGGCGGCCCGCGACGAGGCACAGGAGATGATCCGCGAGGCCAAGCTGGAGCGCGACCGGCTGGTCGCGGACACCGAGGTCTTCCGGGTGGCGACCCGCAATGCGAAGGAGGCCGTCGCCGCGGCCACCGAGGAGGCGCAGGCGTTGCGGCAGGAGACCGACGGCTACGTCGCCGAGCGGCTCGCTGCCTTCGAAGACACCCTGGGTACGACGCTGGAGGCGGCGCGACGCGGCCGACAGAAGCTGGAGAAGAACACCAGACGGCCCGGACAGCCGGCGCAGCAGCAAGGAGGGCCGGGCGCGGACGACAGGACGGCGCCGGGCGGTTCTGCTAGCCCGTTCGCGGCTCTGGCCAACGACTCCGACGTCGACGACATCGTGCTCCCCGAGCACCTCGAGCGCTGAGGTGTCCCCTGGTGTCCACCGGTGGAGCCTGCCGGTGGCCAAGAAGGTGTCATGCAACGCGTCCCGAGCACCTGTCCGGCCGTTTTGGCCGTCGTACGCATCGCCGATAGACTCTGCGGGTTCTGTTGTGCCCTATGCCCGGAAGTGACCCCCTGAGCAGCCTGGACCCGAGAGCGCCGCTCGTGCTCGATACCCGCGAGCTCGGCCGTCGCCCAGGGTCCCAGCTGAGGAAGTCGTTTTCTGCAGAGGCGCCGGCAGAGCTAGGCATCGAGGTCCTCTGTGTCCCCGAAGGTGCGCCGGTCGAGGTCGACCTGCGCCTAGAGGCGGTGATGGAGGGCGTTCTCGTCACCGGGACGGCGCAGGCCGACCTCGAGGGCGAGTGCGTGCGGTGCCTGGAACCGATCGAGGACACCGTCCAGGTCGACTTCCAGGAGCTGTTCGTCTACGACGACCCCGACCAGCGGGGCGGCGCCAGAGATGGGGACGACGACGATGTCAGCCGGCTCGAGGACGACCTGCTCGACCTCGAACCGGTGCTGCGGGACACGGTGGTGCTTGCGCTGCCGTTCCAGCCGCTGTGCCGGGAGGACTGCCCCGGGTTGTGCGTCGAGTGTGGCGCCCGGCTCGCGGACGATCCGGACCATGCTCACGAGGATCCGACCGATCCTCGCTGGGCGCGCCTGGCCACACTGGCCGCGGCGACCGAAGACGACAACCGGGCCGGCAGTGCCGGCCCTGAGAAGGAGTAGACGTGGCTGTCCCGAAGCGGAAGATGTCGCGCAGCAACACGCGGCACCGCCGTTCTGCCTGGAAGGCCACTGCGCCGTCCCTGGTGACGTGCAACAACCCGGCCTGCGGCAAGCTGCACCTGCCGCACCGTGCGTGCCCCGAGTGCGGGCAGTACGGCGCCAAGGCTGATCGCCGTCAGGTCCTCTGATCACCCCACCACGGCGCTCGCTGAGCCGGCGCCGCGTCGGGGACCCCGATTGACGTCGTACCAGGCGCTGCGTGAGCAGCTCGGCGGTCCACAGCTGACCGACGAGCTGCTCGAGCTTGCCCTGACGCACCGGTCCTACGCCTACGAGAACGGCGGCCTGCCGACCAACGAGCGGTTGGAGTTCCTCGGGGACTCCGTGCTGGGCGTGGTCGTCACCGAGACCCTCTACGTGACCCAGCCCGAACTGTCCGAGGGTCTGCTGGCGAAGCTGCGGGCGGCCGTGGTCAACGCTCGGGCGCTCGCCGACGTGGCCCGCACGATCGGGCTCGGTGAGCACATCAAGCTCGGCAAGGGCGAGGAGGCGACGGGCGGTCGCAGCAAGAACTCGATCCTCTCCGACACCGTCGAGGCGGTGCTCGGCGCGGTCTACCTCAGTGGTGGCTTCGACAACGCGGCCGGCGTGATCCACCTGCTCTTCGACCCGCTGCTGGTCTCGGCCGCGAGCCTCGGCGCCGGGCTGGACTGGAAGACCAGCCTCCAGGAGCTGTCCTCCGCCCACGACCTGGGCGTTCCGGAGTACCTCATCGAGGACGACGGCCCCGACCACGAGAAGACCTTCACCGCGCAGGTGCGCGTGGGCGGCCGGCTGCACGGCCACGGCGTCGGACGCTCGAAGAAGGAAGCCGAGCAGCAGGCCGCGGAGTCGGCGTACCAGACCCTGGCCGAGGAGTTCGACGAACCCCTCGCCCACGTGGTCTCCGCGCTGACGGACGCCGCCGCTGACCCGACGTCCTGACCTGACGTGCCCGAGCTGCCCGAGGTCGAGGTCGTCCGGCGCGGTCTGGAGAGCCACGTCCTGCGGCGCCCGGTCCGTGAGGTCGAGGTGCTGCATCCCCGGTCCGTACGTCGCCATCTCGCCGGCCCGGGCGACTTCGCCGATCGGCTGACCGGCCGCACGTTCACCGCTGCCCGGCGTCGCGGCAAGTACCTCTGGCTGCCGCTCGACGGTGGCGACGGCGTCGACGGGGCGCCGGCCGACGCCCTGCTGGGCCACCTCGGGATGAGCGGGCAGCTGTTGGTGCAACCCGCCGACGCACCTGACGAGCGACACCTGCGGGTGCGCTTCCGCTTCGATGACGGCGGGCCGGAGCTGCGTTTCGTGGACCAACGGATGTTCGGCGGCCTGTCCTGGGCTGCCGTGGGAGCCGATCTGCCCACCGAGATCGCGCACATCGCCCGCGACCCGCTCGACCCGGAGTTCGACGACGACGCCTTCATGGCACGGGTGCGCAAGCGCACCTCCGGGATCAAGCGGCTGCTGCTCGACCAGGGGCTGATCTCCGGAGTGGGCAACATCTACGCAGACGAGGCGCTCTGGCTGGCCCGGTTGCACGGTGAACGGCCCGGCAACCGGCTGCGCCGTACCGACGTCGGGTCCGTCCTGGCTGGTGCCCGGCAGGTGATGACCCAGGCCTTGGGCGAGGGCGGCACGTCGTTCGACGCCCTCTACGTCAACGTCAACGGCGAGAGCGGGTACTTCGACCGCTCGCTCCAGGCCTACGGGCAGGAGGGCCGGCCCTGCGGGCGGTGTGGCGCCCCCATCGTCCGGGTAGCGTTCATGAATCGCTCGTCGTACTTCTGCCCGGTGTGCCAACCCCGACCACGCACCCGGACGGCCTCCCGGGTCGACAGCCGTCCCGACACGTGAGATTCTTGGAGA
>JBBSVL010000035.1:0-13663 GCA_038233595.1 Propionibacteriales bacterium
CCGAACTTCACCAGGTCCTCGGGTCGGACCTGGGCGAACATCTCGTCGGCGTCGCGCTCCTTGGCGGTGCGGATCTCGGCTGTGAAACCGAGCGACTTCTTGCCGACGCGCTGTTCGATGATGTGCTCGAGCCCGGCGAACGCGCCACCCACCACGAACAGGATGTTGGTGGTGTCGATCTGGATGAACTCCTGGTGCGGGTGCTTGCGGCCACCCTGCGGCGGCACCGAGGCGGTGGTGCCTTCGAGGATCTTCAGCAGGGCCTGCTGCACACCCTCCCCGGAGACGTCACGGGTGATCGAGGGGTTCTCCGCCTTGCGGGCCACCTTGTCGATCTCGTCGATGTAGATGATCCCGGTCTCGGCCTTCTTGACGTCATAGTCGGCAGCCTGGATCAGCTTGAGCAGGATGTTCTCGACGTCCTCGCCGACGTAGCCGGCCTCGGTCAACGCAGTTGCGTCGGCGATCGCGAACGGCACGTTGAGCATCCGAGCCAGGGTCTGCGCGAGATAGGTCTTGCCACAGCCGGTCGGGCCGATCACCAGGATGTTGGACTTGGCGACCTCGACCACCTCGTCCTTGCTGTGCCGGCTCGAGGCGACGTTCGTCACGCCCGACTGCACCCGCTTGTAGTGGTTGTAGACCGCCACGGCCAGCGACTTCTTCGCCTGCTCCTGACCGATCACGTAGGAGTTGAGGAACTCGAAGATCTCGCGCGGCTTGGGCAGCTCGTCGAGGCCGACCTCCCCGGTCTCGTTGAGCTCCTCCTCGATGATCTCGTTGCACAGGTCGATGCACTCGTCACAGATGTAGACGCCGGGACCGGCGATCAGCTTCTTGACCTGCTTCTGGCTCTTGCCACAGAACGAACACTTGAGCAGATCGCCCCCGTCACCGATGCGTGCCACTGGCGACGACTCCCATCATCCGTGTCGAGGAACCTCGGGTGCCCCGGCTGCTGCTGTACTGCTGCTGTCACCTGCTCGAAGGTACTCCGTCGCCGGCCCGATCCTGCGCGAACACGGCGACGCGGTCACACCTGGCTGCTCTAGACCGCCACTGCCTTGCGCGACTCCAGGATGGAGTCGATCAAGCCGTACTCGACCGCCGCCTCGGCGGTCAGGATCTTGTCACGCTCGATGTCGCTGTTGACCTCGTCGGGAGTCTTGCCCGAGTGGTCGGAGATGAGCTTCTCGAGCAGCTCGCGCATCCGCAGGATCTCGTTGGCCTGGATCTCGATGTCGGAGGACTGGCCGTAGGTGCCCTCCGTGTATGGCTGGTGGATCAGGATCCGGCTGTTCGGCAACGCCAACCGCTTGCCCTTTGCCCCTGCGGCGAGCAGGACAGCTGCCGCCGAGGCGGCCTGGCCGAGACAGACCGTCTGCACGTCGGGCTTGATGAACTGCATCGTGTCGTAGATCGCGGTCATCGCGGTGAACGAACCGCCGGGTGAGTTGATGTAGATCTGGATGTCCCGGTCGGGGTCCATCGACTCCAGGCACATCAGCTGCGCCATCACCGCGTTGGAGATGTCGTCGCTGATCGGGGTGCCGAGGAAGATGATCCGCTCCTCGAAGAGCTTGCCGTAGGGGTCGATCCGGCGAATGCCGTACGACGTGCGCTCTTCCCACTGGGGAATGTAGTAGTTCATCGTGTCAGTCCTTCGGTCTCAGTCTTTGGCAGCGCGGGCGGGTCGACCCTCGTCGGCCGCCTGGAGAGCGCTGGAGATCACGTGGTCGATGAAGCCGTAGTCCTTGGCCTGCTCGGCGGTGAACCACCGGTCGCGGTCCGCGTCTGCCTCGACCTGCTCGAGGGGCTGCCCGGTGTGCTGGCTGATCAGCTCGAAAAGGACCTTCTTGATGTGCAGGGACTGCTGCGCCTGGATCTTGATGTCGGAGGCCGAGCCACCCATCCCGCCCGAGGGCTGGTGCATCATGATCCGTGCGTGCGGCAGCGCGTAGCGCTTCCCGGTGGCACCGGCGCAGAGCAGGAACTGGCCCATCGAGGCAGCTAAGCCCATCCCGACCGTGGCCACGTCGTTGGTGATGTAGTTCATCGTGTCGTAGATCGCCATGCCGGCGTCGACCGAGCCGCCCGGCGAGTTGATGTGCAAGAAGATGTCGGCGTCGGGGTCCTCGGCGGAGAGCAGCAGCAGCTGGGCACAGATCGCGTTGGCGTTCTGGTCGCGGACCTCTGAGCCGAGGAAGACGATGCGCTCGCGCAGCAGCCGCTGGTAGATGTGGTCGTCGAGGCCGTAACCCGCGCCGCCGCCGTTCATCTGGGCCCCGTCATTGATCTGGGAAGATTCAGTCACGCTCTCGACCCTAGACGGCGTGGAGGACATTTCCACGGTGTCGGCACCATGTTCGCCAACAGCGGATCTACCCAGTCTGCTGCTTGTCTGCACGAGGTGCGCTCAGCCAGTCCCGGAGCGCCAGGTAGACGTCCTCGTGGTTGAGCAGGTCGAAGTGGTCGGCACCCGGGACGTGCAGCACGTCGGCGCCGGGGAACATCTCCCGGCCCCGCCGGCCGCGCCCGATCGCCGAGGGGTAGCGGACCAACAAGTCCCCGGCCACCTCGGCCACCGGGTGCCGAGGCGAGCGGGTCAACGTGGCCGCCACCAGGTGGTAGCGGGCGTGTGGCAGGTTCAGCACGTCGCGGGGCAGCCCGGTGCGCAGGTCGAGGATGGACACCGCCCGGTTGTCCAGAAACGCCCCGAACGGAGCAGACTCAGGCAGCCGCGCAAGACCCGAAGAGCCGGTGGTCAGTGCCCACGCGATCGGCGCGCCGAGGTGCGGGGTCCCGAGGGTGACCACGTCGCTCACCAACGCGTTCCAGGGCGGCCCCGTCGTGCCGCCCGCGTCGGAGACCACAGCGCACGCGCTGCGCACGACGAGTCCGCCGAGGGAATGACCGACCAGCGCGATCCGTCGTACGTCGGTGGGCCAGTGGGCCACCAACCGGTCCAGCAGCGCCGCCAGCTCGACGCCGCTCTCGGCCAGGGACAGCCCGGAGTTGGCGCGCAGGTAGACGGGGGTCCAGCCCGCGTCCGCCGACAGCCGCTCCCCGTAGCTGCCACCCGACTCGGCCTTGCGTCGGTCCCAGTAGGACTCGCTCTCGCTCAGCCCGTGCAGGAAGACCACCAGGTCTCCGGTCGCCTCGGGAAAGGCGTCGGCCAGGCCGGCGCCGTCGAGCGTGACGTCGGCTCCGCGCTTCCGGACCCCCATGGTGATCGCCAGCTCCGGGTGTCGTTCGCGGATCCGGTCGCCGAAGATCCCGTTCAGCGCGGACACCACGAAGCGTCCCCGCGGGCTGGTCTCGAGCCGCTTGCCCACCCCCGCACGGTCGGCGGCCCGCAGACCCTTCGCGCCGGCCCTGAGGCCGCCCCCGATGGCCTTGTAGACGACTCCCGACATGCCGTCGTGGACCGAGTTCACCGCGGTCCGGTGGCCGCCGACCAGATCCGTGACGCTGTAGACCCGACGTACGACGGCACCGTGCACGTCGCGCACCGTGGCCAGGATCGCGTCGTGGGCAAGGTCTGTCCCGAGCGCCAGAGCCCCGAGGGCACCCGCGCGGTCCCTGCCCACGCAGCCAGCGGATGGGTAGTCAGTGGACATGTGTGCACTGGTCATGCGCAGATCCTGCGGCTGAACCCCCGGTGTGTCAACGAGCCGGGCGGCGAGTCCTGCCTCAGCTCTGGCTGGGCTCGACCGACTTGTCCTCGACAGGCACGTCCGAGGCAGGAACGGGCGCCTGGACGGACTCTGCGCTGTCCTCCTCGGGGGAACCGATGCTGCCGTCCGGACGCAGGTTCTTCAGCTCGACCACGTTCCCGGACTCGTCGGTGATGGTCGCGCCCTCCACGATCAGCGCCAGTGCCTTGCCGCGCACGACCTCGGCCACCATCTCGGGGATGTGGTTGTGCTCGACCATGTGCTTGACGAACTCGTTGGGGTCCTGACCCGACTGCTGGGCACGGCGCCACAGGTGCTCGGAGAGCTCCTCCTGCTCGACGCCGAGCTGCTCGACCTTGGCGACCTCGTCGAGGATGAACTGCGCGGTCATCGAGTCACGCACCCGCTCCTCCATGTCCGCCTCGAACTCGTCGATCGTCTGCTTCTCGTTGTCGAGGTACTGCTCGAGGGTCATCCCGGCCATGCTGAGCTGTTGTTCGACCTCCTCGCGGCGGCCGGCCAGCTCCTGCTGCACGACCTCTTCGGGCAGCGGCACCTCGGTCGCGTCGATCAGCTTCTCCAGCACCGCGTCGCGGGCGGCGGCGGCCTGCTCGAGACGCTTGCCCCGACCCAGCCGCGTGCGCACGTCCTCGGTCAGCTCGTCCATGGTGTCGAACTCCGAGGCAGTCTGGGCGAAGTCATCGTCCAGCTCGGGAAGCTCCTGCTCCTTGACGGCGGTGACCGTGACGGTGACCTCGACGTCCTGACCCGCGAGGTCCCCGCCGAGAAGCTGCGTGGTGAAGGAGCCCTCGCCGTCGGCCTCCATCCCGACCAGCACCTCGTCGATGCCGGGGAGCATGTCGCCCTTGCCGACCTGGTAGCTGTAGCCGCTCAGCTCGCCGCCCTCGACCTGCTCACCCTCACGCGTCGCGTTGAGGTCGATGGTCACGAAGTCACCGTCCGCGGCGGCCCGCTCGACGTCCTTGAGGGTCGCGAACCGTTCACGCAGCACCTGGACCTGCTCCTCGACGTCGGCGTCGGTGACCGCGACGTCCTCCACGCTCGCCTGCACCCCGTCGTAGGACGGCAGGGTGATCGAGGGGCGAACCACGACCTCCGCGGTGAACTCCAGGGTCTGGTTGTCCTCCAGCTTTGTGATGTCGATCTCCGGCTGGGCCAGCGGGACCAGGTCGTTGTCCTGAAGCGCCTGCACGTAGAACTTGGGCAGCGCGTCGTTGATCGCCTCGTCGAGCACTGCGCCACGGCCGACCTGACGGTCGATCACCGGAGGCGGCACCTTTCCCTTGCGGAAGCCGGGGACGTTCACCTGCTTCGCGATCCGCTGGTAGGCCGCGTCGAGGCTCGGCCTGAGCTCCTCGAACGGGACCTCGACGGTGAGCCTGGCGCGGGTCGGGTCGATGCTCTCGACGGCGCTCTTCACAGGTGTTCTCCTCGGTGCTACGGGGCAGGTGCTCGGCGGCCCGGTGCGGGCGTGAGATCGCGGCCTGCACCCCGGGCGCAGCCGCGGCCATCCAGCCTACGGCACCGTCACAGGCCAGCGAAACGCGCTCACGAGCACGAAGGAAAGCCGGTCGGGGCGACAGGACTCGAACCTGCGGTCTCCTGCTCCCAAAGCAGGCGCGCTAGCCACTACGCTACGCCCCGGTGGTGTGCCGTGATGGGGTCGCCACGGCGCTCCGAGCGGATGACGGGAATCGAACCCGCGTGATCAGTTTGGAAGACTGAGACTCTGCCATTGAGCTACATCCGCGTGCCCTTCGCGTGCGTCGCTCCGGGGCGACCCATGGTGCCACAGCGAAGCCGCCCGGAACGAACGGTGACCCTCAGGAGGGGCGCAGGATCCGCCGGTGCACCAGGAGCAGAGCGCGGTCGTCATCGGTGCGCTCGAGCTCGTCGACGAGCTGCACCTCGCCCCCCTCGAAGCCACTCTGCAGCAGTCGTACGCCGCGTCCGGCCAGCTTGTCGATCCCACTCATGATGTCGCGGCGGGGATCCTCGACCAGGCCGTCGGTGTAGAGCATCAGACCGTCGCCGGGACCGAGCGTGCCTCGCACACACTCCATCTCGACGTCGGCCAGCAGACCGAGGGCGGGGCCCTCGGACTCGAGGACCGACCACTTGCCCGAGCCCGCGTGCAACCAGACCGCCGGCGGGTGCCCGGCCTTGCGCAGCTCGAAGTCACCGGTGTCGAGGTCGAGATGGAGCTGGATCGCTGTCGCGAAGCCCTCCGCCCAGTCCTGTCGGAACAGGAAGTCGTTGGCCGCGGGCAGGAACTGCTCGGCGGGCAGTGCCGAGAGCAGACCGCCGAAGGCGCCCGAGAGCAGCAGCGACCGGGTGCCGGCCTCCACACCCTTGCCGGAGACGTCGACCACGACGACCTGAAGGATCCTTCCGGCGCTGGTGTTGGCCACGATGAAGTCACCGGCGAACGCCGTACCGCCAGAGGAGCGGAGCACCGCGCGGGCGTACCACTCGTCGGGGAGCTGCCCGATCTCGCTCTGCCGGATGATCCGGTCCCGCAGGTCGACCAGCATCGCCTCACCCTTGGGACCCGCGATTCCCAGCCGACTGCGCCGGAACGAGGCCACCAGGATCAGCCATCCGACGACGAAGGCGACCACCACCCGCGCGACCCCACGAGAATCGCCAGGCGGTTGGGTGGCGATCATCGCCGAGACGCCGACCAGGCAGAAGACCGTGAACCACGGCAGCGTCCTGGGTCCGAGCCACCAGCTGCCCAGGAACATCGGCAGCAGCAGAGCGCTGTACGGCACGGCGGGGGCCCAGATCGCACCCGTCGCGGTGATCACCACCACGACGGCCATCAGCATCACGAGCGCCGGGGTGTCGGTATAGACCATTTGCCGCTTCACCCGATTTATCCGGGATTTCACGAAGCGTGCCGGAGCCCCGGCTATGCGGTCGGGCAACGCTCTGACCTCGGGTTTCCCGTGCTCGGCTGCAAATCTGCGCCGGCTCGACCAGCCGACCCCACCAAGCCTAGACACTCACCGTCGCGCGAGAGCGGAAACGCGGCTGGCAGCGCGGGCACCAGAACAGGTTGCGGCCCTTCAGCTCGGCGGTTCGCACGCTCGAACCACACACCAGGCACGGTTGGCCCGTGCGCCGGTAGACGTACACCTCTCCCCCGTGGTCGTCCTTGCGCGGCGGACGCCCCATCGCGTCCGGGGTGTGCTCGGGACGCACCGTGTCGATCCGGCCGGTCCGGACGCCCTCGGCGAGAAGCTCCACCAGGTCTGCCCACACGGCGTCCCACTGGCCACGGCGCAGGGTCCGGCCGGGTCGCAACGGGTCCAGCCGGTGGCGGAACAGCACCTCCGCGCGGTAGACGTTGCCGACACCGGCGAGCACGTTCTGGTCCATCAGCAGATCGCCGAGCGCCCGCTCGCTGCGGTGGATCCGCCGCCAGGCGCGCCCCGGGTCCGCGTCGGGACGCAACGGGTCCGGCCCGAGGGCGCCCACGATCGCGTCACGCTTCTCCCGACCGACCAGGTCGCACTGGGTTGCGCCCCGCAGGTCGGCGTACGACGTGTCGTTCTGCAGCCGTAGCCGCACCTGCCCTACCGGGAGCGGCGCCGTTCCAGGAGCGACGTCGAACTTGCCGATCAGGCCCAGGTGCACGTGCACGAACCGTTCGCCGCTGAACTCGACGAACAGGTGCTTGCCGGCCGACTCCGCGGTGACCAGCAGGTCACCGTCGAGCAGCGCCGCGTCCGCAGCGAAGCGTCCCTGCGGGCTGCTCACCCGCACCACCCGTCCGCCGAAGGCTGCGTCGAGCGCGGTGGCGAGGCGGTGCAGGGTGTGGCCCTCAGGCATCGAGCCCGTGACCCGCAGCCGACGGTGGCAGCGCGGGAAGGACGCCGGTGCGCTCGTAGTCGCTGAGCATCGCGATCCGGCGGACATGGCGTTCCTCGCCGGTGAAGGCTGTCTCGAGGAAGATCTCGACAAAGCGGGTCATCGACTGGACCGAGTGCATCCGGCCACCCACCGAGAGCACGTTGGCGTCGTTGTGCTGGCGCGCAAGCGTCGCTGTCTCGTCGCTCCAGGCCAAGGCCGCACGAACGCCCCTGACCTTGTTGGCGGCGATCTGCTCCCCGTTGCCGGAACCACCGATCACCACACCCAGGCTGCCCGGGTCGGCCACCACCCCGGCCGCGGCGCGGATGCAGAAGACCGGGTAGTCGTCGACGGCGTCGTAGACGAAGGGACCGTGGTCGACCGGGTCGTGCCCGTGCTCGCGGAGCCAGCCGAGCAGGTGCTCCTTGAGCTCGAGGCCGGCGTGGTCGGAGCCGAGATGAACGCGCATGCGGGTCAATGTAGTGGGTGGTGGTTGATCAGGGCTTCGGCTCTGCTGACCGTCCTTGGGCCCGTCCCCGCTGACGCCCGCGCCCGTGCACCCTCCGTCCTCACCTGCGCCAATCTGGAGGAGAGGTCGATGTGGTCACGTCAGCCGGGCGGGTCGCGCCCACTCCAACATGACCGGCGCAGGCGAGGGTGCAGGGCAACGGCGCGCGACCGGCAGCGGCGCCGGCATGGAGCATAAAGCGAGGCGTGGCGGCCGAAGGGTGCGTAAGCGAGCAGGGCACCGGGGCCGACACGGCGAGTCCAGCGACTGCCGGAGCCGCGGCCGGACGTGCGGGCGGAGCGGTGTGTCGAGCCGGAGAGCCAGAGCCCCCTACCCCTCCAGCCGGGCCAGCTCCCGCCGGTCTTCTCCGTCGCGTCACTGCCGCGGCCCAGGTCTGCGACGACCACCCGCACAGGCAGAACCCTTCCCTGGAGGTCCGCAAGGGGCTCATGGGCGACTTCTGCCTGTTCGAGTGGTTGTCAGGAGCCAGTTCGAGGTGGGCCAACTCCCACACGCGCACCCACGAGAGCTCGCGCCCACTCCAACATGACCGGCGCAGGCGAGAGTGCAGGGCAACGGGCGCGCGACCGGCAGCGGCGCCGGCATGGAGCGTAAAGCGAGGCGTGGCGGCCGAAGGGTGCGTAAGCGAGCAGGGCACCGGGGCCGACACGGCGAGTCCAGCGACTGCCGGAGCCGCGGCCGGGCGTGCGGGCGGAGCGGTGTGTCGAGCCGGAGAGCCAGAGCCCCCTACCCCTCAAGCCGGGCCAGCTCCTCATCGACCACCGACGCGTCGAGCTTGGTGAAGACCGGCGTCGGCTTGAGGACGGGGGTGCCCACGGTCACCGGGTGCCGGCCCCACGCCCGGGCAGCGCGGTAGTCACCGGTGATGATCGGGTACGACGGGCCGCCGTCGAGGTCGTCGACCTGGTCGATCCGGGGCATCGGCGCGATGTCACCCTTCCCGCCGAGCACGAGGTCGACCGCGTTGGCACTGAACGGCAGGAACGGGGACAGCAGCAGGTTGCAGTCCTGCACGCACTGGGCGCTCACGTGCAGCACGGTGGCGAGGCGGTCGCGCTGGTCCTCGCCCTTGAGCTGCCACGGAGCCTGGTCCGAGACGTACTTGTTGACCTCGCTCACGGTCCGCATCGCCTCGCCGATCGCCTGCTTCTGCCGGTGCCGACCGATCAGGTCACCGACCGTGAGAAAGGCCTGTTCCACGCCTGCGAGCAGCGCGTTGTCCTCTGCGGTCAGCTCGGCCGCCAGCGGGATCTCGCCGAAGCTCTTCGCGATCATCGTGGCCGTGCGGTTGACCAGGTTCCCCCAGCCGGCGACCAGCTCGTCGTTGGTACGCCGGACGAACTCCGCCCAGGTGAAGTCGGAGTCCTGGTTCTCCGGGCCGGCAACGCTGATGAAGAAGCGCAGTGCGTCCGGCTGGTAGCGCCCGAGCACGTCGCGGACGTAGATCACGACCCGTTTGGAGGACGAGAACTTCTTGCCCTCCATGGTGAGGAACTCGCTGGAGACCACCTCCGTCGGCAGGTTCAGGCTGCCGAAGGCGCCGGGCTCACCTCCCTTGTCACCCAGGCCGTCGTACGCCAGCAGCTCGGCAGGCCAGATCTGGGAGTGGAAGGTGATGTTGTCCTTGCCCATGAAGTAGTAGGACAGTGCTCCAGGGTCGTTCCACCACTGCCGCCACGCCTCGGGATCATCCGTGCGACGAGCCCACTCGATAGAGGCCGACAGGTAGCCGATCACCGCGTCGAACCAGACGTAGAGCCGCTTGGTCGGCTGGTCCTCCCATCCCGGCACCGGGATCCCCCAGTCGATGTCCCGGGTCATCGCGCGCGGCCGGATGTCCTTGAGAATGTTCTGGCTGAACCGGATCACGTTGGGGCGCCAGAGACCGGTGTCCTCGCGGCCGTCCAGCCACTCCTTGAGCGCATCGGCCAGTGCCGGCAGATCCAGGAAGAAGTGCTGGGTCTCGATGAACTGCGGCACCTCCCCGTTGATCTTGCTGCGCGGGTCGATGAGGTCCGTGGGGTCGAGCTGGTTGCCGCAGTTGTCGCACTGGTCGCCGCGCGCGCCGTCGTACCCGCAGATGGGGCAGGTGCCCTCGATGTAGCGGTCCGGCAGGGTGCGTCCGTTCGACGGGGAGATCGCACCCTTCGTGGTCTGCTCGACCATGTAGCCGTTACGGCGGCAACCCTCGAAGAGCTCCTGGGCAACAGCGAAGTGGTTGTGGGTCGTAGTACGCGTGAACAGGTCGTAGGAGAGGCCGAGCGCGACCAGGTCCTCGACGATCAGCCGGTTGTTGCGGTCGGCGAGCTCGCGCGGCGTCACGCCCTCCTCGTCGGCGGCAACCAGGATCGGGGTGCCGTGCTCGTCGGTGCCCGAGACCATCAGCACGTCGTGCCCGGCCATCCGCATGTAACGGGAGAAGACGTCGGAGGGCACCCCGAAACCGGCCACATGACCGATGTGGCGCGGTCCGTTCGCATAGGGCCAGGCGACGGCGGACAGCACTTTGCTCATTCTCAGAGCGTAGTGAGCACTCGCCAGCGGGTTTATGCCGGTCGGGGCCGGCCCCGAGCGCTGCCGGAGATCGGCCGAACGGACATACTTTTCTATATCAAGCCCGACATAACGGGCATCGGGCTACGTTCGTCCCTTCCGTGCGGAGGAGGATCATGAAGCACCAACCACTGCGTCGGCTGCGCGTCCCGGGCGTGCTGCTCACCGGCCTGGCGATGGTGCTGACCTTGCAGGGCCCGACGCTCGCGTCCTCGGCGAGGAAGCCAGCCCCGCGGAACTTCGTGGTCACGGCCACCACGCCGACGACGGCGCACCTCGACTGGCGGCGGGTGTCCGGCGCATCGGGCTATCGGGTGCACTACGCGACCTCCTCCCACATGACGCACGCGAGATCGGCCGCGTTCAGGTACAGCAACGGCGTCCTACGCGGGCTAAAGCCCGGCACCCGGTACTGGTTCCAGGTCGCGGTGGCTGCCAAGCGTGGCACCGGGGTGGCCCAGAGCAGCTACACCCCGGCGCCGTACCTCTCCCGAAGCACCAGGCCACTCCCCAGTCACTCGCCCGCTCCGACTCCGGCTCCGGCTCCGGCTCCGACGCCGACCCCGGCTCCGCCGGTGAACGGCAGCTACAACCTCGACGTCGCGTCCAACAACATCAGCGGCATCAACAACGACGAGCCCGCCAGGTTCGCGCCCTGGGCCCAGCGCAAGGACAAGGTGGCCGAGCAGCTGCTCGGCCAGAGCCCGGCCGACCAGGTGTCCGGCCGCCCGGACGTGATCGCGCTGCAGGAGGCCAACACCGGTACGACGTACAGCGGGCTGACCCAGTACACCGACCTGGTCGCGACCCTGAACAGGCATGCCACGACCTCCGACCACTATGCGGCCATCACCGGGATCACCTCGCTGTCCACCCGGATCGCCTACAACGACCGCACCCTGAGCCTGGTCGAGGCCGGCGCCGTGAAGTGGTCCGCGCAGGAGACCCAGGTCGACGGGCTGCGCTACATGGCCTGGGCGATCTTCCAGGTGAAGTCCACCGGCGCCAGGTTCTTCTTCGGCAGCGACCACCTCGAGACCGCCAGCGAGTCGGTCCGCCGTCAGCAGTGGCAACAGCTGATCGACGACGTGCCCGGCCTGGCCGGCGGGCTGCCGGTGATCCTCGGCGGTGACTTCAACTCCCCAAGGGGCGCCGAGTCCAGGTGTGCCAACCTGCCCAACCCGACCGGCAACGTGATGCTGTCGAAGATGCAGGCCGCCGGCTTCGGCGACACCCTCGGCCAGCTGCGTTGCAGCACACGACCCACTGTCTCGGGCGCCCGCGCCCAGCACGTCGTCAACGGCAACTTCAACTCGGTGAACGGCTTCGTCCCTAGACTGAACCACTACTCGAACGGCACCATCGGTCAGGACGTCGACTACATCTTCGCCAGCAACAACCTCCGGGTGTCGGACTGGGCGATGGTCCTGGACGAGGCGAAGACCGGCTCCGACGAGTACACCCTGCAGGGCGTGATCCCCTCCGACCACAACCTGATCAAGGCGGTCATCACCCTGCCGGGCTCGTGAACCAGAAGGTCACCTGAAGTCGAGGTCCGCCGTACGGCTGCGCTTGAGCTCGAAGAACTGGTCGTACGACGCGACTGCCACGCAGCCGTCCCAGAGCTTCCCGACCTGCTCACCACGGGGCGCCTTGGTGAGCACCGGCCCGAAGAAGGCGGTGCCCTCGATGGCGATCGTCGGGGTGCCGACCTCGTTGCCGACCTGGTCCATGCCGAGGTGGTGGGACTTCTTGACCGCGTCGTCGTAGGACGAGTCGTCCATTGCGTCGGCGAGTGAGACCGGCAGCCCTGCCTCCTCGAGCGAGGCTTCGACCATCTCGCGGGAGATCTCCTGCTCACCGATGTGGATCCGGGTCCCCAGTGCGGTGTAGAGCGGGAGGAGCACATCGGGGCCGTGCGCCTGCTCGGCCGCGACGCAGACCCGCACCGGGCCCCAGGCAGGCTCGAGCGTCTTGCGGTAGTCCTCGGAGATGTCCTTGTCCTGGTTCAGGTAGGCCAGGCTCATCACCCGCCAGCGCACCTCGATGTCGCGCACCTTCTCGACCTCGAGGATCCAGCGCGACGTGATCCAGGCGAAAGGGCAAAGGGGGTCGAACCAGAACTCCGTGGTAGTCATACCGCTCGCAACTACCTGTCCCGCCCGGCCATTCCCTGCGCCACTGCATCAGACCTCACCGGTGGCGTGCGGCCATCGGGCCTCTGAGAGGATCCAGTCATGCCAGGAACCAACCTCACACGTGAAGAGGCGCGCAGCCGCGCCACCGCTCTCGACGTCGACTCCTACACCATCGAGCTCGACCTGACCCAAGGCGACCAGACCTTCGCCAGCACCACCACCATCGCCTTCACCAGTAGTGACTCCGGCGGCTCGACGTTCGCCGACCTGGTCGACGCGACCGTGCACGAGATCACCCTGAACGGCACCTCGCTCGACCCCGCTGAGGTGTACGCCAACAGCCGGATCCAGCTCGACGGCCTGGCCAGGAGCAACACCCTGGTCGTCCGGGCCGACTGCACCTACAGCCACAGCGGCGAGGGCCTGCACCGCTTCGTGGACCCCGTCGACGACCGGGTCTACACCTACACCCAGTTCGAGGTGCCCGACGCCCGACGGGTCTTCACCACCTTCGAGCAGCCCGACCTGAAGAGCGTCTTCACCTTCCACGTCACCGCTCCCGAGGGCTGGAAGGTGGTGTCCAACTCGCCGTCCCCGGATCCCGAGCCGGCCGGTGCGGGCAGGTCCGTGTGGCACTTCGCCCCGACGAAGAAGATGGCCACCTACATCACCGCGGTCGTGGCAGGTGAGTACCACGAGGTGCAGGACGTCTACGAGGGCAAGTACGGCGACATCCCCCTCGGGCACTACTGCCGGCAGTCGCTGGTGGAGTTCCTCGACCGCGACGAGATCGTCAAGATCACCAAGCAGGGCTTCGCGTTCTTCGAGGAAGCGTTCGACTACGCCGACCCGGTCGGCAAGTACGACCAGCTCTACGTGCCGGAGTA
>JBBSVL010000036.1:0-13581 GCA_038233595.1 Propionibacteriales bacterium
CCAGCGTGGTCCGGTTGAGCTTGTCCCAGACCGCCGAGTCCGCGTCGTCCTCGCCCATCCGGCCTGCCTTGCGCAGCACAGCGGCAGCCGATGCCTCCCAGGCGGCGAAGGAGTGCGACCCGTCCTGGTCCAGTGCAAGGTTTCCCGCGGTGCTCGACGGCGCGTCGGGTTGGTCCATGCTCGAACAATAGGGACCAGCCGGGAACCGGGCCAGCCGGTGTGAAGAACACAACCCGGACCTAGCGCCGCACGTCCACCTCGGATCTCACAGGTGCTGCCCGCAGCATGGCGCCGAACCGTCACAAACCCGTACCATCTGGCGACACGTGCCACGGGGTCGGATTGTGCCCCGGGGTCGGATTGTATAGTCGCTGAGATGGAACAGCGCAGCGGTTTGTCATCCCGAATCCAGTGGCTGGGGGCTCCCGCGGTCGCCGACGCTCCTCCCGGGCACGCGGCAGCCTCGGCGTTCCTGCGGATAGTGGTCGGCCTGCTCTGGCTCTACAACATCGCGTGGAAGCGCCCGCCGAACTTCGGCCGTGACTCCGGCAACGGGCTGTACAAGTACACCAAGGATGCCGTGGACCACCCGGTCTTCGCGCCGTTCAGCTGGGTGGTGCACCACCTGGTGCTGCCCAACTTCATTGTCTTCGGCTACGGGGTGCTTGTCGTGGAGACCGCGCTGGCGGTGCTGCTGCTGACCGGCACCTACGTCCGGTTGGCCGCCCTGCTCGGCATCCTGCAGTCGCTGGCGATCGGGCTCTCGGTCGCCAAGACTCCCGGTGAGTGGCCGTGGTCCTACTGGCTGCTGATCGCCCTCCATGTCGTCATCTTGTTCAGCGCCGCCGGTCAGGTGCTCGCCGTCGACGCGGTCCGTGCCGGACGCGACTGGCGCCCGCTAGCCAGGACCTGGGGTGTGGTGCTGGTGCTGGCCGGGATCGTTGCGGTGCTGCTCAGCCTCGGTGACTCCTTCTTCGCCGCCTCCGGCTCGGCCCTGGACGGTTCCGGGCTGTCGATCTCGCTCGGCGTGTACAACCTGGCCGGAGGGGTGGTGCTGATCCTGGTCGGCGCCGGGATCCTTGCGGTCGGCGCCGGCGTGGACGCACCGCTCGGGCTCGCCTCGGCGGTGCTGGCCACAGCGGCCGCGGTGCTCTTCTACGTCCAGATCGGGTTCAGCCAGAACTGGTTGGGGGGCAACAACACCTCCGGCGCCTTCTTCCTGGCCGCCGCGGTGGTCGGGTTCGCCACCTGGCACCACGCCAGGACGCGCCCGGCCCTCGACCGAGGTTCGCAACGAGTTCGCGTGTGAGTGGGCTCGAGCGGGTCGACGGGGGCGACCGGGCATGTGGTGAGCTGTTGCTGGTCCTCGCCGCGCGGGTGCGGGAGCTGCCTGCCGGTTCCTGGATCCGACTTATCGCAACGGATCCGGCTGCGGTGATCGACCTGCCCGCCTGGTGCCATCTCACCGGCCACAGCTTCCTCGGTGCGTCCTGCGAGGAGGGACGGCCCTGTTACGACGTCTGGACCGCCCACCAGCCCGCGTCGCTCGACCCGGACCGACCGTGGCGCCTGAAGACGCCTGAAACCGCTGCATCCAACCGAAAGGAAGCACGTCCATGAATGGACTTGTCATCAACCTCACTCACTCCGTCGACGACCCGGACCGATCCAGTGTGGCCATGGTCGTAGCCGGCGCCTCGGTCGCCTCGGAACAGGCCACCACGGTCTTTCTGTCCTCCGAAGGCACCCGGCTGGCCGCCAAGGGCGTGGCGCAGGACATCAACGAGGACGGCTTCGCGGCGATGAGCGAGCTGGTCTCCAGTTTCGTCGCCGCCGGTGGCACCTTCCTGGTGTGCAGCCCGTGCGCGAAGAAGCGCGGGATCGGCGCGGACGACCTGATCGAGGGTGCGACCATCGTGGGTGGGGCAAGCCTCGTGGCGCTCCTGGCCGACGGCGCCGCCTCGCTCTCGTTCTGATGAGCGCCGACACGGCCGCCGCGGCCACGTCCGGCCCTCTGGTCGAGCCTGCCGTGGAGTACGACGGTGGAGACATGGATTGCGGCAGCGGACTGCTGCTGGCAATCACCTCCCGGATGCGCAACATCGAGGAGGGCGAGGTGATGCTGCTGCACACCCGGGAGTCCTCGGTGCTGGCCGACCTGCCGGCCTGGGCCCGGCTGGCCGGGCACGAACTGCTGGACGTGATCCCCGAGGACCGGCGCGGCCCAGGACCCTGGCGGCTGTGGATCCGTCGAGGCGCCGTCCGCCGTGCCGTGTCCCCGACCCCGGACGTGGAGTACTCCTCCGGTGCTCCGGCCCCGCTGGGCACCCGGTTGTGGCTGTACTCGAACTTTCACTGCAACCTGGCCTGCACCTACTGCTGCGCCGCGTCCTCACCTCGCGCCGAGCCCAGGACGATGCCCGTCTCGATGGCCGCGTCGGCGGCCGAGGAGTTCGCGGCCCAGGGCGGTCGCGAGCTGCTGGTCACCGGTGGGGAACCCTTCCTGCATCCCGAGCTCGACCAGCTGGTGGCCGCGGGCTCGGCCCTGGTGCCCGTGACCATCCTGACCAACGCGATGGTCTTCGGACGCGGCCGGCGGCGCGAGATGCTGGAGTCACTGGACCGGGACCGGGTCACGTTGCAGATCTCCCTGGACTCGGTCGGTCCCGAGCTGCACGACCGGCAGCGGGGCACAGGCTCGCACGCGAAGGCGCTCGCCGGGATCGGCCTGGCCCGTGAGCTCGGTTTCCGGGTCCGGGTAGCCGCGACGTACCTCCCCCAGGACGCAGCCGAGGCCGGAGACCTGACCACCACCCTGACAGACCTGGGCATCGATCTCGACGACCAGCTGATCCGTCCGGTCGCCAAGGAGGGCTTCGCTGACGCCGGTGTGGCCATCGACCTCGACTCGGTCGAACCGGAACCAACGCTCACCGTCGACGGCGCCTGGTGGCACCCGGTGGGAGTGACCAACCGGCACCTGAAGGTCGCCGACGCTCCGCTCCCCCTGGAGCACGTCCTGGAGACCATGCGCGACGTCGTCGAGGTACAGGCCGCAGCCGGCAGCCAAGGCCGGTCGGTGTTCCGCTGCACCTGAGGACGCGCCGCCCTAGACTCCGTGCCGTGCCAGCGCCGACCGGACCCCACGTGCTGATCATCGGCACCGGTTTCGGCGGTGTGGCGGCCGCGCACGACCTGCTCGCTCACGGCGTTACCGACGTGACGGTGCTCGAGGCGGCGCCCCGGCTGGGCGGCACCTGGCACTACAACCGCTACCCAGGAGCCGCCTGCGACGTGCCGAGCAGCTTCTACTCCTACTCCTTCGCGCAACGCCGTGACTGGTCGCGGTTCTGTTCCCCGCAGGCGGAGATCCTCGGCTACCTGGACTCCGTCGCGAAGGAGTACGGCGTGACGCAGCACGTGATCACCGATGCCCACGTGACCGGCTGCCACTGGGACGACCAGACCCGCACCTGGGCGGTCACCTCGCACGACTCGAACGATGTCGAGACCACGCGCAGCGCAGACGCGATCGTGCTCGCGACCGGCCAGCTCAACCAGCCGGCGCTGCCGCAGCTCGACGGCCTGGACGACTTCGCGGGACACAGCTTCCACTCGGCGCGCTGGGACCACGGCTACGACCTGACCGGCAAGCGGGTCGCCGTGATCGGCACCGGCGCAACATCTGTCCAGTTCGTGCCGGAGATCGCACCCGAAGTGGAACGGTTGACCGTCTTCCAGCGCACCGGCAACTGGATCCTGCCGCGCAAGAACAAGCCCTACAGTCGAACGGTCGCCTTCCTGCTCCGCAGCGTCCCGGCAGCACACCGGCTCTGGCGCTGGGTGATGTCCTGGTACCTGGGGTCGCTGACCGCGATGATCCGGCATCCGCGCACACTCGGGCTGCTCGGCAGGGCCTGGTCGGTGGCGTTCATGCGCGGCCAGCTCAAGGACCATGACGTGCGCCGGAAGGCGTGGCCGGACTATACGTTCGGTTGCAAGCGGGTGTTGTTCAGCTCGGCGTTCCTGCCCGCTCTGCAACGGCCCAACGTGGAGCTCGTGACCGAGCCGATCACCCGGATGACACCGGCCGGCCCGCAGACCGCCGACGGGCGGGTGCACGAGGTGGACTGCGTCATCTTCGGCACCGGCTTCAGAGCCCAGGACTTCATGTTCCCGATGGAGATCATCGGTGCGGGGGGACACTCGCTGCGCGAGGAGTGGTCCGCGGGCCCGAAGGCCCACCTGGGCATCACGGTGCCCGGGTTCCCTTCGATGTTCCTGCTCTACGGGCCCAACACCAACACCTCGGGCGGTTCGATGATCTTCTTCCTCGAGGCGCAGGCGGCCTACGTCCGCAAGGCCCTTGAGCTGATCCGGGACCGCGGCGCCGCGGCGCTCGACGTACGCGTGGAGGTCGCGGGCACCAGCGACCGCAAGGTGCAGGAGCGCTTCGCCGGCACCGCCTGGACCCAGTGCGACTCCTGGTACCGGAACGAGTCGGGTCGGATCGTGTCCAACTGGCCCGGCTACATGCGCCAGTACGCCGCCGACACCCGTGTCGTCGACCCCGGGGACTTCACGCTCATCCGCTGAGCAGAGGCGATCAGACCTCGGTGCGGCCGTCGTTGTCCTTGGTCCGGATGCCGATCTTGTTGCCCAGCCACACCAGCGGGTCGTACTTGCGGTCGGCCGCGCGCTCCTTCATCGGGATGATCGCGTTGTCGGTGATCTTGATGCCCTCCGGGCAGACCTCGGTGCAGCACTTGGTGATGTTGCACATCCCGAGACCGGCCGCGTCCTGGGCGAGCTTGCGCCGGTCGTTGGTGTCCAGCGGGTGCATGTCGAGCTCGGCGTAGCGCAGGAAGAAGCGCGGACCGGCGTACGCCGACTTGTTGTCGTCGTGGTCACGGATGACGTGGCAGACGTCCTGGCACAAGAAGCACTCGATGCACTTGCGGAACTCCTGGCCGCGCTCGACGTCGACCTGGGCCATCCGGCGCTTGCCGTCGGCGTCCCTCGGCTTCGGCGCGAACGCCGGCACCTGCTTTGCCTTCTCGTAGTTGTAGGACACGTCGGTGACCAGGTCACGGATCACCGGGAACGTCCGCATCGGCGTGATCGTGATCGTCTCGGAGGGCTCGAAGTCGGAGAGCCGGGTCATGCACATCAGTCTCGGCTTGCCGTTGATCTCGGCGCTGCAGGAACCACACTTCCCGGCCTTGCAGTTCCAGCGCACGGCGAGGTCACCGGCCTGGGTTGCCTGCAACCGGTGGATCGCGTCGAGGACCACCTCGCCGTCGGAGACCTCGACGGTGTAGTCGCCGAGCTCACCACCGGACTGGTCGCCGCGCCACACGCGCATGGTCAGGTCGTAGGTCATCTCAGTGCTCCTCCTCGAAGAACGCCTTCAGCTCGTCGGGCATCACCGGCAACGCTTGGATGGCAAGGTCGACGCCCGTCCCGGCTTGGTTCAGGGTCAGCACGATGTTCTTGGTGGCCCACTCGTCATCGGGCTTGGGGAAGTCGTCGCGGGTGTGGCCGCCGCGGGACTCCTCACGCTCGAGCGCGGCCTTCGCGATGCATTCGGAGACGATCAGCATGTTGCGCAGGTCCAGCGCCAGGTGCCAACCGGGGTTGTACTGCCGGTTGCCCTCGACCAGGAGGTGCTTCTCGCGCTCCTTGAGCTTCTCCACCTCCTCCAGGGACCTCGCCAGCTCCTCGCCGGTGCGGATGATGCCGACCAGGTCGTTCATCGACTGCTGCAGGTCCTGCTGGACGGTGTACGGGTTCTCGTTGCCCGCCTGTTCGGGCTCGAAGGGCGACAGTGCCGTGCGCTGGGCCGCCGACACGTCGTCCTCGTTGATCCGGGGCCTCTCCTCGCCCAGCCCCACGGCGTACGCCGTCGCCGACTCGCCGGCCCGCTTGCCGAACACCAGCAGGTCACCGAGCGAGTTGCCGCCCAGCCGGTTGGAGCCGTGCATGCCGCCGGAGCACTCGCCCACGGAGTAGAGCCCGGTCACGGCGCTGAGCTCGGTGTCGGCGTCGACCTCGACCCCGCCCATCACGTAGTGGCAGGTCGGGCCGATCTCCATCGACTCGGCGGTGATGTCCACGTCGGCCAGCTCCTTGAACTGGTGGTACATCGAAGGCAGCCGACGCTTGATGAACTCCGGGGTACGACGAGAGGCGATGTCGAGGAAGACACCTCCGTGGGGTGTTCCCCGGCCGGCCTTGACCTCGGAGTTGATCGCCCGCGCCACCTCGTCACGTGGCAGCAGCTCGGGGGGGCGACGGTTGTTCTTCTTGTCGTCGTACCAGCGGTCCGCCTCCTCCTCGGTCTCGGCGGTCTCGTCCTTGAAGTATTCCGAGATGTAGTCGAACATGAACCGCTTGCCCTCGGAGTTGCGCAGGATGCCGCCGTCACCGCGGACCGACTCGGTGACCAGCAGGCCCTTCACGGACGGGGGCCACACCATGCCGGTGGGGTGGAACTGGACGAACTCCATGTTGATCAGCGTGGCGCCTGCCCGCAGCGCCAGCGCGTGGCCGTCGCCGGTGTACTCCCAGGAGTTGCTGGTCACCTTGAACGACTTGCCGATGCCCCCGGTGGCCAGGATGACGGTGGGCGCCTCGAACACCACGAACCTGCCGGTCTCGCGCCAGTAGCCGAACGCACCCGAGATTCGACCGCCGCTGGTCGAGGAAGGCGCGCTGCCACCTGTCCCGGATCCACTGCGGTCCAGGAGCAGCTCGGTGACCGTGAACTCCATGAACACGTCGATGCCGAGCGCGACCGCCCGCTGCTGCAGGGTCCGGATCATCTCCAGGCCGGTGCGGTCACCCACGTGGGCCAGCCGCGCGTAGCGGTGGCCGCCGAAGTCCCGCTGGGAGATCAGGCCCTCGGGGGTGCGGTCGAACAGTGCCCCCCAGTCCTCGAGCTCCAGGACCCGCTCGGGCGCCTCCTGGGCGTGCAGCTGTGCCATCCGCCAGTTGTTCAGCATCTTCCCGCCACGCATGGTGTCGCGGAAGTGCACCTTCCAGTTGTCGTCGGGGTAGTAGTTGCCCATCGAGGCAGCGATGCCACCCTCGGCCATCACGGTGTGCGCCTTGCCCAGCAGCGACTTGCACACGATCGCCACCCGGGCGCCCGCCTCGTGGGCGGCGATCGCCGCCCGCAGACCGGATCCTCCGGCTCCGACGACGACGACGTCGTAGGTGTGTCGTTCGATGCCGCCCGGAGCTTCTCCGGACATCTGGTTGCCGGTCATCGGGTGCCGTCCAGCGTCGCCGGTCTGCTGCTCGGTCATGTCAGAAGAACCTCAGGTCGGAGATGGCGCCGCCGGCGACGAGCCGCACGTAGAGGTCGGTCAGGGCGACGAAGATGAGCGAGGCCCAGGCGATCTGCCCGTGCCTGACGTTGAGCCGGGTCGCCTGGCTCCACATCCAGTAGCGCACCGGGTGCTTCGAGAAGTGCCGCAGCCGACCGCCGACGGCATGCCTGCAGGAGTGACAGGACAGGTTGTAGGCCCACAGCAGGACCGCGTTGATGATCAGGACCAGAGTCCCCAGCCCCATGTGCCCCCAGTGGCCCTGGTGGTCACGGAAGGCGATCACCGCGTCGTAGGTGAGGATCGCGTTGAAGACCAGCGTGATGTAGAAGAAGTAGCGGTGCACGTTCTGCACGACCAGCGGGAACCCGGCCTCGCCCTTGTAGGTCTTGCGCGGTTCGGCGACCGCGCAGGCGGGCGGAGAGAAGAAGAACGACCGGTAGTAGGCCTTGCGGTAGTAGTAGCAGGTCGCCCGCAGGCCGGCGGGGAAGATGATCACGATCAGTGCGGGAGTCACCGGGCTGATGCTGGGGAACCAGCCCCAGCCGCTGCCGGAGACACAGTTGCCGGTCAGGCACGGGGAGTACATCGGGGAGATGTACGGCTCCCAGTAGTAGTTGTTGTTCGCCAGCACGGCGTACAGAAGGTAGAGCCCGACGATGCCGAGCGTCAGCCCGTAGGCCAGCGGCATCAACCACCATCTGTCGACACGAAGCGTCTTCGCCTCGATCCGGGCCCTGGTCGGTCCACTCACTCCGGTTGCCATGCAAGCCGCCTTCCTCCTGTGGTGGACCTTACGATCCAACCGCCGATGGGACCTTAACGGAAGGGGAAGCGTCAGCAACGGCCGGGGAGGGGCTGACCCTGGGCGAACACAGTCGTTCAACCCGTTCCACGATCGCCCGGCCTGCCCCAAGGGCATCCCCCTCGACGTGAACTCCCAGGTCAACAAGGACTTCCGGTCCGCGATCAAGCACGGGCACCGACGGCTGGTCGAGTTCCCACGGTCTGAAGGTCTTTCGACACTTCCCTGGGTGAATCAAAGACGGGAAGCGTGTTGAAACCTTCAGACCGTGGGAAATGTGTGGTCAGTCAGCGCAGGGCGAAGGCGCGGGTAGGCACCCAGCCGGGCTCTTCGTCGTAGGTGTACAGCCAGAAACCCGTGGCCTCGAAATGGGCCTCGAAATCGGCGAGGTCGGTGAAGGCCGTGTCCAGGGTCTCCTCGGACAGATGGTGCGCGACCGTGACGTGTGGGTGGTAGGGGAAGTCCAGGCACAGGTCGAGCGGGCCGGTGCGCACCGACTTGGCGAGCAGCTCGCACTCGGAGAGGCCCTCCACGACTCCCACGAAGACCACCGGAGACACCGGCCGGAACGTGCCGGTGCCGCGCAGGTGGATGTCGAACGGTTCGTGCTCGGCCGCGACGCTCTCCAGGTGCGTGACGACATCGGGTACGGCGGCCACGGCGATGTCGGTCGGCGGGACCAGCGTGATGTGCGTCGGGATCTGATCCGCGCCGCCCTCCCCGAGCGAGACCCGGTAGTCCTGCAGCGCCTGGCCGACCGGATCGGGCACGGCGACGGAGACACCGATGAGGGGCATCCTGGAACCCTAGCGAGCCGCCGGCACGAAGCCGACGCGCTCGTAGACTTCGGCGAGCGTCGCCTCGGCGATCGCCCCTGCACGCTCGCAACCGGACCGGAGCACGGCGTCCAGCTCGGACCGGTCCTCGAGCAGCTCGAGGGTCCGCTCCCGGAACGGCGTCACGTAGTCGACCACGACCTCCCCGAGGTCCTTCTTCAGGTCGCCGTAGCCGCGACCGTCGTACGACGCGACCAGGTCCTCGGTGCCCCGCCCGGTCAATGCCGAGAAGATCACCAGCAGGTTGGTGACACCGGGCTTGTTCTCCGCATCGAAGGCGATGACGCTGTCCGAGTCGGTCACCGCCGAACGCACCTTCTTCGCCGACCGCGCCGGGTCGTCGAGCATCTCGATGATGCCGCCCGGGCCCGAGCTCGACTTGGACATCTTCCGGGCCGGGTCCTGCAGGTCGAGGATCTTCGCGGTCGCCTTGAGGATGTAGGGCTCGGGGAGCCGGAACGTCTTCTGGTACCGGTGGTTGAACCGCTGGGCAAGGTCGCGGGTCAGCTCGAGGTGCTGGCGCTGGTCCTCCCCAACAGGGACGTACTCCGGCCGGTACAGCAGGATGTCGGCCGCCTGCAGGACCGGGTAGGTGAACAGCCCGACCGAGGCCGCACCCTCACCGTCCCTGGCGGACTTGTCCTTGAACTGGGTCATCCGGCGCGCCTCACCGAAGCCGGTGATGCACTCCAGCACCCAGCACAGCTGGGCGTGCGCGGGAACCTGTGACTGAAGGAAGATCGACGCGCGCGCGGGGTCGATACCCGCGGCGATGAGCTGCGCCACGTAGCGCAGGCAGCGCTCGCGCAGCACCTTCGGGTCCTGCTCGGCGGTGATCGCGTGCAGGTCGGCGATGAAGAAGAAGGGCTGGTGGGTCTCCTGCAGGCTCACCCACTGACGTACGGCGCCGAGGTAGTTGCCGAAGTGGAAGGAGTCGGCCGTCGGCTGGATGCCGGACAGGACTCGCGGCAGGGCTGCAGGCTTGCCGCTGGGGGGGGCGTCAGACATGCCGTCGATTCTTCCAGCCCGGTCCACCGGGCCGCACGCCGGGCGCCGCGACGCTCAGCCGGTCGTCCTGCGCACGTGCAGCCGGGCCGAGACCACCAGCACCACCAGTCCGGCGACCGACAGGGCGGCACCGACCAGCGCCGGCGCCGTGTAGCCGTAACCGGCCGCGATCACCACGCCGCCGAGGAAGGCGCCGAGGGCGTTGGCCATGTTCAGCGAGGCGTGGTTCATCGCTGCGCCGAGGGTCTGGGCGTTGCCGGCGACCTCCATCAACCGCAGCTGCAGGTTGACCACGAGCACCGAGGAGACCACTGCGACCAGGGCGAAGTTCGCGATCGCCCACCAGCCCCAGTGCACGGTGACCGAGAAGGCCAGCAGGCTCAGGCCCATCGCCACCGAGGAGACCAGCAGCGAGCGGAACACCGACCAGTCGGCGAGCACGCCGCCCAGGAACGTGCCCCCGGTCATCCCGAGCCCGAAGGCCAGCAGGAACACGGGCACCGCCGAGGAGGGCAGCCCGCCGACCCCGGTCAGGGTGGGTGCGATGTAGGAGTACACGGCGAACATGCCGCCGAAACCGACCGCACCGACCAGCAGCGTCAGCCAGACCTGCGGCTTGGCGAACGCGGTCAGCTCGCGACGCCCGGTGGCCTCGGGGTCACCGGGCAGGCGCGGCACGAAGGCCAGGACCATCGCGATCGTGAGGGCGCCGAGCACGCTCACCGCCCAGTACGCCGAGCGCCAGCCGAGGTGCTGGCCCAGCCAGGTCGCGGCCGGGACGCCGACGATGTTGGCGACGGCCAGGCCGAGCATCACCAGGCTGACCGCTCGGCCGCGCCGCGCAGGGGTGGCCAGGGAGGCAGCGACCAGCGAGGCGACACCGAAGTAGGCGCCGTGCGGCAGTCCGGCCAGGAACCGGGCGGCCGTCAGCAGCCCGTAGCTGCCGGCCAGCGCGCTCGCCGCGTTGCCGGTGACGAACCAGCCCATCAGCGCGACCAACAGGCCACGCCGGGGCAGTCTGGCGCCGAGGAAGGCGATCACCGGAGCGCCCACGACCACGCCCACGGCGTACGCCGAGATCACGTGCCCGGCCGCCGGGATCGACACCCCCACCCCGTCGGAGATCTCCGGGAGCAGGCCCATGGTGACGAACTCCGTCGTACCGATCGCGAACCCGCCCGTGGCAAGCGCCAGCACCGCCAGGCCGAGGTGGCGGGCGGGTGCGGCGGTGGGACGTGCGAGAGCGAGGGTCACTGTGGTGGGAACGGGACTACGCGAGCGGTATTCCCGTTGCGTCTCCACGAGGAGGGTTGCGACAGTACCTCATGCGCTACGACGTCCCGACCCTGCGCGAGCCCGCGGCCACAGAAGGCGACTCGGTCACGCTCCGGGCCCACGCCGAGGACGACGTGGAGGCCGTCTACGAGCAGTGCACCGACCCGGTCAGCCAGGCCTGGACCACCGTGCCGGTCCCCTACACCCGGGACCAGGCCAAGCGGTTCGTCCGCGAGGCGATGCCCGGCGGCTGGGCCACCGACCAGGAGTGGGCGTTCGCGGTCGACGTCGGCGGTTGCTTCGCCGGCACCGTCTCGCTGCGCAACGAGGGAGAAGGCCGGGCGGAGATCGCCTACGGCTCGCACCCCGCCGTCCGCGGCACCGGCGTGATGGAGCGGGCGCTGCGGCTGCTGCTCGCCTGGGGCTTCGAGGAGCGCGGGCTGCGGACGGTGATCTGGTGGGCCAACCGCGGCAACTGGGCCTCGCGCAGGCTGGCCTGGCGGCTCGGCTTCACCGTCGGGGGCACCGTGCGTCAGTGGTTGCCGCAGCGGGGGGAGCAGCTCGATGCCTGGGTCGGAACGCTGCTGGCGACCGACGAACGACAGCCGGCCACGACCTGGTTGGTGCCGCCGGTGGTCGAGTCCCCTCGACTGCCCCTGCGGCTCCGGGGTCCACTCGAGTCGGATGCCCAACGGATCATGGAGGCCTGCCGCGACCCGGAGACCCGGTTCTGGCTCAGCAGCATGCCCGACCCGTACACCGACCAGGACGCCGCGAGTTTCGTCGAGCGGCGCCTGGAACGGATGGCGGCGGGCGAGCTGCTCCAGTTCGCGGTCGCCGGCCGCGACGACGACCGACTTCTCGCGACGGTCAGTCTCTTCGGGATCGATCGTGAGCTTGCCTCGGTCGAGGTCGGCTACTGGGCGCATCCGGCAGAGCGGGGCCGGGGTGTGATGACCGAGGCCGTGCGCCTCGCCGTACGCCATGCCCTGCTGCCCGAGGAGGACGGCGGCCTCGGGTTGAACAAGGCCTACGCGTACGCCGCGATCCCCAACGTCGCTTCCCGCACCGTGCTCAACCGGGCCGGCCTTGCCGAGGCCGGTCTGGTCCGGATGGGCACCCGCACCCGCGACGGCCTGACCGACGCGATGCGCTACGAGGTGTTCGCCGCGGACCTAGGCCTGCAGTGACTCCAGTGTCTCGTTGAGCGTCGTCGAGGGGCGCATCACCGCTTCTGCCAAGTCGTCATCGGGGCGGTAGTAGCCGCCGATGTCGACCGGGTGTCCCTGCACCGCGAGCAGCTCCTCGGTGATCGGCTCCTCGTTCTCGGCGAGACGGTCGGCGAGCGCCCGGAACGCCTCGGCGAGGTCGGCGTCCTCGGTCTGCCTGGCCAGCTCCTGGGCCCAGTAGAGCGCGAGGTAGAAGTGGCTGCCCCGGTTGTCGATCCCCCCCACTCGTCGGGTCGGTGACCTGTTCTCGTCGAGGAACGTCGCAGTCGCGCGGTCGAGGGTGTCGGCCAGGATCTGGGCGCGCGGGTTGTCGGTGGTCGTGGCCAGGTGCTCGAAGCTCACCGCCAGCGCCAGGAACTCACCGAGGCTGTCCCAGCGCAGGTAGTCCTCCTTGAGCAGCTGCTGCACGTGCTTGGGTGCCGACCCGCCTGCGCCGGTCTCGAAGAGTCCGCCACCGTTGATCAGGGGTACGACGGACAGCATCTTGGCGCTGGTGCCGAGCTCCAGGATCGGGAACAGGTCGGTCAGGTAGTCGCGCAGCACGTTGCCGGTGACCGAGATGGTGTCCTCGCCCTTGCGGATGCGCTCCAGGGAGAAGGCGATCGCGTCCTCCGGTGACTTGATCTCGATCTGCAGGCCGTCGGTGTCGTGCTCGGGAAGGTACCTGTGCACCAGCTCGATCAGGTTGGCGTCGTGCGCGCGGCCCTCGTCGAGCCAGAAGATCGCGGGGGCGCCCGTCGCCCGCGCCCGGGTGACGGCCAGCTTCACCCAGTCGCGGACCGGGATGTCCTTGGTCTGGCACATCCGCCAGATGTCGCCGGCCCCGACTGCGGTCTCCAGCAGCGCCTCCCCGGACTGGTCGATGACTCGCACGGTGCCGGTCGTCGCGATCTCGAAGGTCTTGTCGTGGGAGCCGTACTCCTCGGCTGCCTGGGCCATCAGCCCGACGTTGGAGACCGAGCCCATCGTGGCCGGGTCGTAGGCGCCATGGGCGCGGCAGTCGTCGATCACCACCTGGTAGATACCGGCGTACGACGAGTCCGGGATCACCGCGAGGGTGTCGGCCTCCTCGCCGTCTGGTCCCCACATGTGGCCCG
>JBBSVL010000037.1:0-13567 GCA_038233595.1 Propionibacteriales bacterium
GCCGTGTAGGGAGGGCAGGGTGAACCGGCCGTGGCACTGTCGGTGTCCGTCATCGCCCAGGGTGAACCGGGCGCCTTTGCGGGCGTTGGCCTCCTGGGCTTCGAGGATGCGGCGTTCGTGTTCTTCGCCGATCTGTGGGGCGATCACGTCGAGGACCTTGCCGCCCAGCATCCGCAGTGCTTTGGCGTCGTAGTCGACGGCGAGGCCGATCAGGCGGTCGTGGGCGAAGTCCAAAGACTTCGCCAGCTTGGCCAACCGGTGTGCTTCGGCTTTGGTCATCCTCGTGGTGTTGGCCGCAGCTCTACCTCGGCGACCCGCGCCTTGGCCTTCGTCAACGCGGGCAGTGTGCGAGCCAGCAGCGCCGGACTCATCGACCACACCGCCGTGTCGACCAGCTCGTCGAGCTCGGCATGGATCCGCGCCGCAGCCGCAGCGACCGGGTGGTCGCCGTACTCAGCAGGTGCCGTGCTCATGGGTCCATTCTATCCGAACACATGTTCGAGACAAGGGATAATGCGGACGCTATTCGGAACGTGGACCACGACCTCATACTCTTCCCGCATGCGGGTGCAACCGGGCGATCCGAGCGACCTCAGCCCTCCTGGAGCCGGGTCGGGGCGCCGTGCACGCTCGGGATGGTCCCGAGCTTGCCCTTCTCGAAGTCCTCGAAGGCCTGGAGCACTTCGGCCTTGGTGTTCATCACGAACGGACCCGCCCAGGCGACCGGCTCGTTGATCGGTCGGCCACCGATGACCAGCACGTCCAGGGCCGGCGTCCGGGTGTCCTGTCCGGCGTCGGCCGCGACCGTGACGAAGTCGCCGGCGCCGAGCACGGCAAGGTTGCCGATCCGGACCGGGCGGTTCTCGATGCCGACGGTGCCGTTGCCCGAGAGTACGTAGACCAGCGCGTTGTACGACGTGTCCCAGGGCAGTTCGAGCCTCGCGCCGGGCGTGACGGTGGCATGCACCATCGCCATCGGGGTGTACGTCGACCCGGGACCCGCCACACCGTCCACCTCGCCGGCGATCACCCGCACCAGTGCCCCGGCGTCGGAGGAAGCGGCCAACCCGACCTGGGCGGAGCGGATGTCCTGGTAGTGCGGGGCGTTCCACTTGGCCTCGCGCGGCAGGTTCACCCAGAGCTGGATGCCGTGGAACAGCCCACCGGACATCACCAGCGACTCCGGCGGCGCCTCGATGTGCAGCAGCCCGGCCCCCGCCGTCATCCACTGGGTGTCGCCGTTGGTGATGGTCCCACCGCCGCCGTGGCTGTCGTGGTGGTCGAAGATTCCGTCGATGATGTAGGTGACCGTCTCGAAGCCGCGGTGCGGGTGCCACGACGTGCCCTTGGGCTCGCCCGGCGCGTACTCGACCTCCCCCATCTGGTCCATGTGCACGAAGGGGTCCAGATCACGAAGGTCGACCCCGGCGAACGCACGGCGGACAGGGAAGCCCTCACCCTCGTAGCCCTGCGGCGCGTCGATCACCTGCTTCACCGGGCGGACCCGGTCGCCGAGCCCCGGGGCGTGTACTCGCTGCAGGACGGTCAGGTCGTCCACGGTCACGGCCGGCATCTCGCCACCTTCTTTCCTTTCGGACTCTGTCACAACGATAGTTGAAGCTTCAATATTCCGAGTCAGTGTCTCACCTCCTGGGGCCTCACCCCCATGAGCAGTCGAGCAAAAGCCGGCGCGAGGGAGGTCTCGACCTCCGGGCCTGGCGGGGCCACAATCGAAGGCATGGGCGTGACCTCTGCCTTCCTCCTCCGCGAGCCGGTCCGGCTCGCCCCTGCGACGCGCCACGAGGTGAGGCGTCGGCGGCGAGCCCTGGCGCGGCAGGACCTCGTGTCGGCCCGTTTGGCCGAGCTCGTCCGGATCCGGGACGTACTCGGCGACGCCGCGGAGCTGGTCGAGCGTGGGTGGCTGCAGGGCGCGTGGTTCAGCTACTCCGGTACCGGCGGCGAGGTCCGGATGTCCCACGTCGCAGACCGGCGCCGGGTCGGCGCGGCACCGGTGTTCTCGAGGTGCCTGGTCGCCGCCATCCGGGACGCCGCCGACCCGGCCCCCAGGTCCGACGGGCAGGTCAGCCGCAGGGCGGTCGAGGTCACCTGGCACGCCCTGCAGGGTGGGTGGGGAGGACCGGTCCAGTGGTGCCCGGCACCCGACGTACACCTGGCTCACGTCCGGGACCTGACGCGCTGGAACGACCGGGCCGGCAGGACCACCGGCGAGGTCGGCTCGTTGCTGGAAGGAGCGATCGAAGCCACCGAGGCCGAGCGACGCCGAAGGGCCGCCTGCTGAGGCTAGCCTCGGCAGGACCATGTGGGACTGCACCCCGACAACGCCGCGCCGTCGATCGGGCGCCCGTCCCGGCGCGCGCGGAACTTCCCTCGGCCCGGTCCTGGTCGCCGTCCTGACCGCCGTCCTCGTCACCGTCCTGACCGGCGGTTGCTCCGGTGCGTCCGACCGCAACGCCACCCCCGCCGGGTCGACCACTACGGCTGCGCCGGACCCGACCTCGTCGACGTCGCCCACCCCTTCGCCGAGCACCGGCCGACCGCTCCGGACGCCGGCCCCGCATCCGCCCCGACACGCCGGGCCTCCCCGGGAGACCATCAGCACGGCCACGCCCCGCCAGCTCACCGGCCTGGTCCGGATCGTCGCGAGCATCGGCAACGACGGCCGGGGTGAGACCAGCACGGGCATGGTCCTCAGCGGCGACGGCGAGGTGGTGACCAACAACCATGCGGTCGCCGGTGCCACGGCGGTACAGGCGACCGTGATGAGCACCGGACGGACCTACACCGCCCACGTGGTGGCCAGCGACCCGGGCCGTGACGTTGCCCTGCTCCGCCTGGAAGGCGCCTCGGGGCTGGCCGGCGTGACCGTGGCCCAGCGCGACGCGGCAGTGGGCGACCGAGTCACTGTCGTGGGTGACGCGCGAGGCCTGCGGTCGACCTTCGCAGCCGCGACCGGCACGGTCCTCGCCCGCGGCCAGACCCTCGTCGCCCCGGCTACGGGCACCACGGGGGCCGAGCGACTCACCGGGGTGATGCTGAGCACCTGCAACGTGGTCACCGGCGAGTCCGGCGGCCCGACGTACGACGCGGGTGGCCGAGTCGTCGGCATGACGACCGCCGCCGTCCGCAACAGCCGCGGCCTGGACGGTGTGGCAATCCCGATCAGCACCCTGCGCACCGTCGTCCGTGAGCTCGAGCGCCACTGAGCTCTCGACGTGGGCATGATTCTCGCCCATGCTCGGTCCTCCGGGAATCGTTCGGCACCAGGCCGAACGAAGCAAAGTTCACCGGACAACCGCGAAGAAGAAGAGAGCTTCCACATGGACATGAAGCTGGAACTCGTGCCGCTCCCCACCAAGGACGTGGATCGAGCCACGTCCTTCTACGTCGACCGCGTGGGTTTCGGGCTGGACCACGACGTCCAACCCGGGAACGGCATGAGGATCGTCCAGCTGACGCCGCCGGGCTCGGCCTGCTCCATCGTCATCGGGGTCGGGATCAGCGATCCGAACGACCCTCCGGTTCGCGGCCTGCACCTCGTGGTTGCCGACCTCTCGGCCGTCCGCGAGGGCCTCATCGAACGGGGTGTCGAGATCAGTGAGATCAACGACATGGGCGGCATCATGTATGCCTACTTCTCCGACCCGGATGGGAACTCGTGGGCCCTCCAGGAACTGCCCCAGCGGGAGTAGGCGGTGGGCTTCACCCGGGCAAAGAAGAGGGTCACAATCCGAGGGACTGTGACCCGCGTCCTTGTGCGCCAGCAGGGACTTGAACCCCGAACCCGCTGATTAAGAGTCAGCTGCTCTGCCAATTGAGCTACTGGCGCCCGAAGCGATCTGAACAGTACCAGCGGCTTCGGCGCCAACGAAAATCGCACCTGGGTTGGTGTTCGATGTACAGGAGTGACAGGTGTGGCCTGTCCGACTTGCGGTGGTTCTGCTTGTTTGTGCAATGCCCAACAGTGCAATCGCGCGGCCGCGGAGCCGGGACCTACCCGCTACTAGGGCTGTGACCTGCGGTTATGTTCGCGAGGAAGTTTCCCGAGACTGGCGTGGATGGACAGTCTCACTGCCCCGTACCGAATCGGAGCAGTGCTGAGGTCGTTGCAGAAGTCGGCAACGCGGCGGATGATTGAGCACAGGCCACGGGGGCCGGACATCTCGGCTGAAGGTTAGGGGCACGTCATGGGTCTGATGCTGGCACTTCCACTGTTCCTTCTGGCGCTCACCATTGCGGCCGTCCTGGTCGAGACGACACGCAGCAGGAACACTCCCCGCGAGCAGCCGAGCGGCGTGCTCGCTGGTCACCGTCCGCAACAGCGGGTTCGCATCGCCGAGGTGGCGCGTTCCCGCCCTCACCACGTACTGCGCTGACCCCGGCGCGGCACCGGCCCGCTGCGAGCTCCCCCTTCTCGCGCAGCTGGGCTACCGGTACAGCCCCACTAGGGCTGTCACCACATGGTCCGCGGCGACGGCGTTCATGTTCCCCCGACATGGCGCCTCGCCGTGGACCTCGGTCTTTGAGTGGGGGTCCGGGCTCAGCCGACGATCTTGCGGATGACCACCAGTGCGGCCACGGCACCGAGCACACCGCCGACGACCTTCACGATGTGGTCCGTGCGCGCAGATCCGGACGAGTCGACGAAGTAGCTCTTGACGGCCTGAGCCTGACGACCCGCGATCGTCTTCGGGCTCGCCCGGTGGACGAGCTGGTCGATGGTCTTCGTGAGGCGCTCGCGCGTCTCGTTCATCTCCTGCTCGATGGACTCTCTTCCGCCCTCGGAAGCCGCCACTGGTCCACTCCTCGCACTCGGATGTTCTTCAGATGACACGATGCGGCCAACGCTATCGCGACTCTCGCCCGGCATGTGGGCGAGACGGTGGCCTTGTAGGTTCTGTGCCATGAGCGAGCGACTCTCTGCCGGCGACGCAGCACCCGACTTCACGCTGCCTTCGGACACCGGTGCGGAGGTGTCACTCCAGGACTTCCGGGGCAGTCGGACGATCGTCTACTTCTACCCCGCCGCGATGACACCGGGATGCACGAAGCAGGCCTGCGACTTCACCGAGGCCTCGGACTCGTTGCGTCAAGCCGGCTTCGAGGTGCTCGGCATCTCACCGGACAAGCCCGAGAAGCTCGCGAAGTTCCGGGCCCGGGACGGTCTTCGGATCACGCTGCTCTCCGACCCCGACCGGTCGGTGCTCAAGCAGTACGCGGCCTTCGGTGAGAAGAAGCTGTACGGCAAGGTGGTCGAGGGAGTGATCCGTTCCACCTTCGTGATCGACGCCGGCGGGGTCATCGAGCTCGCGCAGTACAACGTCAAGGCCACCGGACACGTGGCCAAGCTGCGCCGGGACCTGGGCCTGGACTCCTAGCATGACCCCTGCGCGCCCGTAGCCCAACGGTAGAGGCAACAGGTTTAGGTCCTGTCCAGTGAGAGTTCGAGTCTCTCCGGGCGCACTCGCTCCGCTCAGCGTTCGTTGAGGACCTCGACCACGCGCGGCGCGATTTCGCGCAAGGCCCTGCCGCGGTGCGAGATCGTGTCCTTCTGGTCGGCCGAAAGCTCGGCCGAGGTGAGCTCACCGTCCTGCTCGTCGGGCACAAAGAGCACGTCGTAGCCGAACCCGCCACTGCCCCGGCACTCGCGGATCACCCGACCCCGCATCACGCCGTGCACGACCTGCTCGGCCACCTCTGTGCCGTCGGGATAGCAGAACGCGACGGCGCAACGGAACTCCGCGGCCAGGCGTTCGTCGGGTACGTCGCCGAGCTGGGCCACGACGAGCGCGTTGTTGGCGTCGTCGTCCTTCGTCTTGCCGGACAGGCCACCGGACCATCGCGCGGAGAGCACGCCCGGCATCCCGTTCAGCGCGTCCACGCACAGACCGCTGTCGTCGGCCAGTGTCGGGATGCCGGTGACGGCAAGACCGGCGCGGGCCTTGACCAGTGCGTTCCCCGCGAAGTCCGGGGCGTCCTCGACCGGCTCGTCGTACGCCGCCACGTCACCGAGGCCGAGCACCTCGATGTCCGGGAGGTGCTCGCCCAGGATCCGCTGCATCTCGGCCAGCTTCTTGGGGTTGCGCGAGGCCAGGAACACTTGAACACGGCCGCCCTGCGGCGCGGCCTCAGGCACCGGCCAGCGCCTCGCGCTGGATCGTGGTCAGCTCGGCGCAGCCATCCTCGGCCAGGGCGAGCATCGCGTCGAGCTCCACACGGTTGAACGGGGCCCCCTCGGCCGTGCCCTGCACCTCGACGAACGCCCCCGTCCCGGTCATCACGACGTTCATGTCGGTCTCGGCCCGGACGTCCTCCTCATAGGGCAGGTCCAGGCGAGGGACGCCGTCGATGATGCCGACCGAGACCGCGGCCACCGACCCGGTCAGCGGGTCACCGGCCAGCACACCCTTGGCACGCAGGTGGGACACCGCGTCGGCGAGGGCGACGTAGGCCCCGGTGATCGCGGCGGTACGGGTGCCGCCGTCTGCCTGCAGGACGTCACAGTCGAGCACGATGGTGTTCTCGCCCAGGGCCTGGTAGTCGATCACTGCCCGCAACGATCGCCCGACCAGCCGGGAGATCTCGTGGGTACGGCCACCGATCCGGCCCTTCACGGACTCGCGGTCGCTGCGGGTGTTGGTCGCCGACGGCAGCATCGCGTACTCCGCGGTCACCCAGCCGAGTCCTGAGCCCTTACGCCAGCGCGGCACGCCGACGGAGGCGGAGGCTGCGCACAGGACCCGGGTGCGGCCGAACTCGACCAGCACCGAACCGGCCGGGTGGTCCTGCCAGTGCCGGGTGAGCTTGATCGGGCGGAGCTCGTCGTCGCGACGGCCGTCTGCGCGGGAGGAGGGTCGGGAGGGAGAAGTCATTGGGCGACCCTAGCCACTTCACCTGCGCGCGCAGCACCCGGACCGGGCTGGCGCAGGCCCCCTCAGACGTCGTAGGTCCGGCCGGGCTCGGCCAGCGAGACGTCACCGTCGAAGGTGCCCTTCGCCTCGGCCAGCACCTGGGCCGCGTCGTGCCAGGGCGGGATGTGGGTGAGCAGCAACCGGAGGACACCGGCCCGCGTGGCCACTGCTCCCGCCTCGGCGCCGGTGAGATGGATGCCCGGCGGGTTGTCCTCCCTCGTCAGGAACGACGCCTCGCTGAGGAACACGTCGGCGTCCGCGGCCTGCTCGTTCAGCGCGTCACACATCGCGGAGTCGCCCGAGTAGACCAAGGTGCGCCCGTCGGCGACCACCCGCAGCGCGAAGGCGACGACCGGATGACTGACCGGACGCACGGTGACCAGGAACGGGCCGATCGCGAACGCCGCTTCGGGATAGGTCAGGAAGTCGAACTCCTCGGTCATCCCGGGGTCGTCGGGCAGGTCGTAGGCACGCGCCATCCGGCCGGCTGTCCCGGACGGTCCCCACACCGGAAGCAGCGGCTGCGGTCCGTCCGGGTGGTACTTGCGCATCACGTAGTAGCCGCAGAGGTCCAGGCAGTGGTCGGCGTGCAGATGGCTGAGGAGTACGGCGTCCAGGGTGAGTGGGTCGACGTACCGGTGCAGGGCGCCGAGCGCTCCGTTGCCGAGGTCGAGCACGATCCGCCAGGTGCGACCCTCGTGCTCGGAGTCGAGCAGGTAGCAGCTGGCCGGGGAGGCAGGGCCGGGGTAGGAACCCGAGTTGCCGACGACGGTGAGCCTCATGGCGAGTCAGGCTAGCCGCAAGCCTTTCCCGGTGGCGCATTCCGCGGAAGGGAACTCAATCATCTTGGTGCCGGGTGAGCAGCCACCACAGGCCGACGAACGGCAGGACCACCGGTATGTAGACGTAGCCGTTCCCGTAGCCGGACCACACGGTGGACTTCGAGATGTCAGGGGGATGACTCAGGGTGCCGATCACCAGCACCCCCACGAGCTCGACCAGCACCGTGACGAGTGCCACCCGACGACGGTTGGTCGCCAGCGCCCAGGTGGCCAGGCAGTAGACGATGCCGGAGAACAACGAGAGCGAGTACGCCAGCGGCGCCTCGGATGCCTTGGTCGACAGCTGGACCACCGAGCGTGCGGTGGCCGCGACGGCGAAGATCCCGTAGACGAAGACCAGCACCCGGCCGAAGCCGACGCCGGTCCGGTTGCCGGCGCCCGGATCAGACATGGCCCATCTCCCAGATGTTGTGCAGCCGCAGGAACAGCGCCGGCAGCGCGATCACCGCGACCAGCAGGACGCCGGTGCCCGACCGGTTGCGCTCGCCGAGGGACCAGATGAATCCGATCGGCAGGATCACCAGCGCCCCGAACAGGTAGCCGAGGTAGGTGGGCACGCTGACGTGCGCGTGCGGCCCGAAGACACGGACCACCCCGAGCACCAGCTGCGCCACCAGCCCGGCCTCGAGAACGACGAGTCCGTAGAACGTGCGGTCGCCGGGTAGGCGGTCGCGCACGATCAGCAGCACCAGCCAGAGTGCCTCGAGAGCACACAGCGCGGCGAGCACGAGCTGCAGGGTGTTCACCCGCGAACCCAGGCGAACTGACTGACCTGCTGCAGCTCCGGGCCCAGGAACCGCCTGCCGATCGCCTCGAACTCCCCCGGTTGTCCGGTGGTCAGGAAGCGATGGGCCGGTACGGCGTCATCATCTCGCTCCAGGCCTCGCTCGACGAGCACCCGGTAGGCGTCCTTGGCGGTCTCCTCCGCGCTGGAGACCAGGGTCACGTCGTCACCGAGCACGTAGGAGATCACGCCCGTCAGCAGCGGATAGTGGGTACAGCCCAGGATCAGGGTGTCGATGCCGTCGGCCCGCATCGGGTCGAGGTAGTCGTGGGCAACTGCCAGCAGCTCCGGCCCGGCAGTGACCCCGGCCTCGACGAACTCCACGAAGCGCGGACACGCGCGGGTGGTCAGGGTGACCTGGGGAGCCGCGGCGAAGGCGTCGTCGTAGGCCATCGAGTCGGCGGTCGCCCGGGTGCAGATCACGCCGATCCGTCCGCTCCTGGTTGCTGAGACCGCGCGCCGCGTGGCCGGCAGGATCACCTCCACCACCGGCACGTCGTACCTCTCCCGGGCGTCGCGCAGGACGGCAGCACTGGCCGAGTTGCACGCGATGACGAGCAGCTTGACACCCTGGTCGACGAGGTGGTCGAGGCACTCCAGGGCGTACTCACGGACCTCACCGAGCGGCTTGGGCCCGTAGGGCTGGCGGGCGGTGTCGCCGAGGTAGAGCACCGACTCGTGCGGCAGCTGGTCGATGACGGCACGGGCGACGGTGAGGCCACCGAAACCCGAGTCGAAGATGCCGATCGGTGCGTCCGTCACGGGATCAGGCTAGTCGGCCCGATCGGCGCCACGACGGGGGCCGACGAAGGCCGACGGAGCCGACGAAGCTGACCAACACTTTGGTGCGCTCTCACAGAGTTCTCAGCCGATGCAGACACACTTTCCCCGTGACACACCCGCGGACGCTGCTGACCGTGGCGCTCACCACACTTGCCGCGCTGGTGCTCGTGTCGTGCAACAGCTCCCCCGGCAGCCAGACCGCCAGGGCTCCGCGCACGCTCACCTCGCCCACACTCGCTCCGTCGAGTGCCGGGACCTGGCGCTCGGAGCTGAACACGGTCAACGGGATCCACAAGATCAAGCACGTCGTGGTGATCATGCAGGAGAACCGGTCCTTCGACAACTACTTCGGCACCTACCCGGGCGCCGACGGCATCGCGATGCGGCACGGTCGGTCGGTGGCCTGCCTGGCGCCTGCGCCCGGCAAGCCCTGTCATCACCTGTACGCCGACCACGCGGACGTCCAGGGAGGCGGCCCGCACGCCGCGCGGAACTTCACCCAGGACCTCGACCACGGACGGATGGACGGTTTCCTCGCGGAGGCCGTGAATGCCCACCGGCACTGCGCCGACCCCAACGACCCGGTGTGCAGCAACGCCAACGGTCTCGACACGCTCGGCTACCACACCCGCAGCGACATCCCGAACTACTGGGCACTCGCGCACCGCTACGTCCTGCAGGACCACATGTTCGAGCCGATCAGCTCCTGGAGCCTGCCGGAGCACCTGTGGCAGGTCTCGGCCTGGTCGGCGCGGTGTTTGACCCGCAAGGCGTCCTCGTGCAAGAACGCGATCGAGAAGGTCGGTCACCACCCGGCGGCCGGCTGGGTCGCCGCCGCGGGCAAGCCGGTGTCGAAGCGCCCGCAGTACTCCTGGACCGACCTGACCTACCTGCTGCACAAGCACCACGTGAGCTGGGGCTACTACGTCACACCCGGCAGCGAGCCGGACTGCCGCAACAACGCGGCCATCGCCTGCACCAGGATCGGCCAGCGAGCGGTGACGCCCGGCATCTGGAACCCGCTGCCGAACTTCGTCGACGTCCAGCAGGACCACCAGCTCGCCAACATCGCGGCCACGAAGGTCTTTCGCAAGCGCGCCCGCACCGGCACCCTGCCGGCCGTCAGCTGGGTCATCCCGTCGGGGACCGTGAGCGAGCACCCGCCCGGCCGGGTCAGCACGGGACAGACCTACGTGTCGGGCCTGGTCAACTCGGTGATGCGGGGCAAGGACTGGAAGTCCACCGCGATCTTCCTGGCCTGGGACGACTGGGGCGGGTTCTACGACAACGTGCAGCCGCCCAAGGTGGACGCCAACGGGTTCGGTTTCCGGGTGCCCGCGATGGTGATCAGTCCCTACGCCCGCAAGGGGTACGTCGACCACCAGTCGCTCTCGTTCGACGCCTACCTGAAGTTCATCGAGGACGACTTCCTGGGCGGTGCCCGGATCGACCCGACGACCGACGGGCGGCCGGACCCGAGGCCAGACGTGCGGGAGAACAACCCGGCGCTCGGCAACCTCGCCTACGACTTCGACTTCACCAAGCAACCGCGGGCACCACGGCTCCTGCCGCTGCACCCGCACACGTCACTCACCGGCTGAGTGCCGCCGGAGAGCGCCCGGTCGTGTGCTGGCGCTAGGCCCAGAGCTGGCCCTCGAGGCGCTCCTCGGCCTCGTCGACGGTGCCCTCGTAGGCACCGGTGGAGAGGTACTTCCAGCCGCCATCGGCGACCACGAACACGATGTCGGCCCGCTCCCCCGCCTTGACCGACTTCGCGGCCTGGCCGAGCGCGGCATGCAGGATGGCACCGGTGGAGATGCCGGCGAAGATCCCCTCGGACTCGAGCAGCTCGCGCACGCGTCGTACGGCGTCGCGCGGGCCGACCGAGAACCTGGCGTCGATCAGGCTCGCGTCGTACAGCTCCGGGACGAAGCCCTCGTCGAGGTTGCGCAGCCCGTAGACCAGCTCGCCGTACCGCGGCTCGGCTGCCACGATCCGCACCTCGGGGGCCCGCTCACGGAAGTAGCGGCCGGCACCCATCAGGGTGCCCGTGGTGCCCAGACCGGCGACGAAGTGGGTGATGCCGGGCAGGTCGGTGTGGATCTCGGGGGCGGTGCCCTCGTAGTGGGAGAGCGCGTTGGCGGGGTTGCCGTACTGGTAGAGCATCACCCAGTCGGGGTGCTCCTCGGCCATCTGTTTCGCGACCCGGACCGCCTCGTTGGAGCCGCCCGCGGCCGGCGAGGAGGTGATCTCGGCACCCCACATCCGCAGCAGCTGGCGGCGCTCCGTGGAGGTGTTCTCCGGCATCACGCAGACCAGCCGGTATCCCTTGAGCGATGCTGCCATCGCCAGCGAGATCCCGGTGTTGCCCGAGGTCGGCTCCAGGATCGTGCACCCCGGGCGCAGGGTGCCGTCCTGCTCCGCCATCTCGATCATCTTCAGGGCCGGGCGGTCCTTGATCGAGCCGGTCGGGTTGCGGTCCTCGAGCTTGGCCCACAGGCGTACGTCGTGCGTCGGGGACAGCCTCGGCAGCCCGACCAGCGGGGTATCGCCTACCGAGTGCAGGAGGCTGTCGTAACGCATGCCATCGCTCCGCTCAGGCGGAGCGGGCCGGCCACTGGGCCTGAGGGCAGGCTCCGCCGGCCACGGCGGGAAGGACGACCACCTGGTCGCCGTCGGACACCGCGGTCTCCAGGCCGCCGGTGAAGCGGACGTCCTCGTCGTTGACGTAGACGTTGACGAAGCGGCGCAGGTCGCCCGGCGCGCCGTCCTTGGCTTCGACCAGACGCTCCTTGATGCCGGCGTGGTTGGCCTCCAGGTCGTTGATCAGCTCCGCCAGCGTCGTACCCGAGGCGTCGACAGCCTTCTCGCCGCCGGTGTAGGTGCGCAGGATGGTCGGGATACGGACCTCGATGGCCATGGTTTCCTCAGCTCTCATTCGCTTCATGGGTGGTTGCGTCGTCTGTGCGGACGTCCTCTTCGGTGACCTCACCGTTCAGGATCCTGTATGACCTGAACTCCACCGGGCCGGCACTATTCCCGTGCTCGCGGGTGGAGACCAGCACGTAGTGCGCGTTCGGCTCCTGCGCCAGGTCGATGTCGGTGCGGCTGGGGTAGGCCTCGGTCGCGGTGTGGGAGTGGTAGACGACCACCGGTTCCTCGTCGTTGGCGTCCATCTCCTTGTAGAGCGCGAGGAGCTCGCTGGAGTCGAACTCGTAGAACGTCGGTGACCCGGCCGCGTTGACCATCGCGACGTGCCGTTCGGCGCGGTCGCTGCCCTCGGGGCCGGCGACGATCCCACAGGCCTCGTCGGGGTGGTCCCGCTTGGCGTGCGCCACGATGGCGTCGTACGTCGTCCGGCTGAGTCTCAGCATTCGGGGTCCCCGCGACGGCGTGAGCGCAGCGAGCAGCGTTGTGGGGTGGGGCTCACGTGGACAGCCTAGGCGAGCCAGCTGCCTCCAGGAGCTCTGGCTCAGCCAGCGGACACGCCACCGGTGGTAGCCATTGAGCCAGCGCGCGAAGCACCGACCAGATGAGGTTCGGGAGCTCAGCGCATCAGGGCTTCGACAAGGGTCTCCTGCAGGAAGCCGAGCCAGTTGTAGACGTCGTGCACCGGGCTGCGCGGGTCGTCCTCGGGCAGCAGGTCCCAGACGTCCTCATCGCCATCCTCTACCTCCAGCCGGGTGCCGATCGCCAACCGCATGTCGGTGAACGACCGGAGCCAGGTCCGGGCGGCGGCCTGGTCGAGCTCGACGTCGATGAACACGGCGTCCTCGGGCTCGTCGGTCAGCCCGGCCTCCTCCAGGGTGTCGATCACCACTGCGGCTGCGGCTGCCTTCCCGTTGCGTAGGCTGCTCTCGGTGAAGCGTCGGAAGTCGGAGGCGGCCTCCTCGTCCTCGGGGTAGGCAGTCGGGAAGAGCCGCGCCAGCACCGGGTCGTCGGGGACAGTGGTGGGTCCGGAGAAGTCGAGCATCGCCTCGAGGTCGTCGACGGACTCGCTCGGGTCGGCCGCTTCGTTGCGCAGCAGCTCGATCAGCTGGCCGGCCAGCGAACGCAGCAGGTCGGCCTCGAACGCCGTGAACGTCGCGACGCAGGCCTTGCTGCGTCGGTGTCGGCTGAACCCGTGGTTGATTGACATCAGGCTGACAACCTATGCATCCGCCTTCTGCATCGTGGCCCACAGCCCGTACTCGTGCATCGCCTGGACGTCGCGCTCCATCTCCTCGCGA
>JBBSVL010000038.1:0-13492 GCA_038233595.1 Propionibacteriales bacterium
GACGGCGTGTACGTCGACCAGCACGTCGTCGGGCCCCGGGGTCGGCTCGTCGACCTCGTTGACGCGGATGTCGGAGGGGCCGGTGGGCGAGACGACCTGGGCTGCACGCATGCCCGCGAGACTACCGAGCAGGCACCGCCCCAGCCGGCTCAGCCCCGGCGCCTGCGGATCTCCTCGTTGATCGCTGGAACGATCTCGTGCATGTCCCCGACCACGGCGTAGGTCGCCTTGGTCATCATCGGCGCCTCGTCGTCGGTGTTGACTGCGAGGATCGTCTTGGAGCTCGCACACCCGGCCCAGTGCTGGATGGCTCCGCTGATCCCGCACGGGATGTAGAGGTCCGGCGAGATCCGGCTGCCGGTCTGGCCGACCTGCTCGTGGTGCGGGCGCCAGCCCAGGCTGGTCACCACCCGGGAGACGCCGAGCGCCCCGCCGAGCAGCTCGGCGAGCTCTCCGACCGCGGCGAAGCCGTCGGGACCGCCGGCGCCACGCCCGGCACCCACGACCACCTTCGCCGACTTCAGCGAGTCGGAGTGGTCGGTCTCCTTCTGTCCGGTCGAGACCACGCGGGCCACCAGGTCGGCGGGGCTCACCTCCGGGGTGAACTCCTGCCAGGTCGCGACAGCGGGTTGGTCGACCGGTTTGGCGACCCAGGAGTGCCCGGCCACGGTGAACAGCGCGGGTCGCGCGGCCAGCGCCATCTCCTCCAGCGCCGCGCCGCCGACCACCTGACGGGTGACCACCAGCGGGGACAGCCCGGCGAAGGCGACCACGTTGGCGGCCATCGGCACCTCGAGCCTCGCGGCGAGGTGCGCCAGTACCTCGTTGCCACGTGGGCTCCCGGCGGCGAGCACGACCACGGAGCGGGTCGTCTCCCGGGCACTCTGCAGAGCAGCCGCCCAGGCCGCACCGGCGTAGCTCTCGAACGGCTCGCCCATGGCCTGGAGCACCTCGGTGACACCATGCGCACCGAGCTCGGCGGCGAGCGCGTCACGATCGGCCACGGCGCCGACGACCACGGCCCGGATCGCGATGCCGCCTCCCACCTCGGCCAGGGACCGGGCCAGCGCCAGGGACTCCAAAGAGATCTCGCTCGCCGAACCGGCCTCGGACTCCACCAGGACCAGAATCATCTGGAGACTCCCAACCGCTCGAGGAGATCGACCACCGCGGCAGCCGTCTCGGGACCTTCGCCGAGGATCTCGACGCTGCTCGGCTGCGCCGGAGGCAGCAGCCACCGCACCCGGCTGGCGCCGACCGGCTCACGGCTTGCCGGACGCGTCTCGATGGTCACCTTCTTGGCCGCCATCCGCCCCTTGAGCGTCGGGTAGCGCGGTTCGACACCACCCTCGAGCACCGTGGCCACCGCGGGGAGCGGCAGCGAGAAGGTCTCCTCACCTTCTGGGCCGTCGCCGCGTGCGAGCAGGTGCCCGTCGGCCACCTCCACCGTGGAGATCCCGTTGACCACGGGCCGGTCCAGCTCGTAGGCAAGCCGGATCCCGACCTGGAAGTCGCCGCTGTCGGCCGCGTCGTTGCCCAGCAGCACCACGTCGTACCCTCGGCTGTCCTCTGGGCCGGCCGCTGCATGGTCCCGCACCACCTCGGCGATCTCGTGGGCGACGTCGGCGGGGCCGAGCCCGACCGGGTCGGCCTCCACCAGCACCGCCGCCTGGCAGCCCAGGGCGAGTGTGGAACGCAGCTGCTCCACGGCCTCCTCGGGGCCTACGGTCAGCACGGTCACCGTCCCGCCGGTGGCGTCCGCGATCCGGATCGCGAGCTCCACCGCGCTGTTCTCGTGGTTGCTGACCCCGAAGCCGGCGAACCGGCCGTCGACGCCCTGGGCGTCCTCGGTGAGCATGACCTGCCCGGACGCCTCGGGCACCCGCTTGATGCAGACCAGGAGGTCGGTCATTCGGAGATCACCCCTTGATCCGCTCGTTGGTCGGGTCGAGCAGCGGCGTCGCGTCGACTGCCGCCACGGTGACCGGGTAGAGCTCCTCCATGTAGGAGACCGCGAGCTGGTTGCCGACCGCCGCCTGGTCCGGCGGCAGGTAGGCCATCAGCAGGTGCTTGCCCAGGCTGGGCGCCGAGCCGGCCGTCGTGACGTAGGGGTGGTGGCCGTGACCGTCGGTGAGCAGACCGCCCTCCCGGGTCATGATCGGCTCGCCGCCCAGCATGTAGCGCTTCACGCCGCTCGCCGAGGTGTGGTCCTCGACGGCCAAGGTGCACAGCACCGCCTGCGGTGCCTCCTCGCGCTGCTTGAGGTAGGCCTCCTTGCCGACGAAGTCGGCCGCCTTCACCTTGGGCCGCTGCATGCTCGCCTCGACGATGGAGCGCTCGGCGTCGAGCTCGGCACCGTAGGCGCGGTAGCCCTTCTCGATCCGGCCGGTGGTGCCGTAGACACCGATCCCGACGGGTACGGCGCCGTGCTCGGCGCCCTCCTCGAGCAGCTTCTCCCACAGCTCGGCGGCGTCGGTCATCGGCACGTAGAGCTCCCAGCCGAGCTCGCCGACGTAGGAGATCCGCGAGGCCAGCACGGTCGTGCCAGAGAGGCTGATCTCGCGGCAGGTCAGGAAGCCGAACCCGGCGTCCGAGACGTCCTCGGAGGTGAGCGAAGCCAGGATGTCGCGGGCCCGGGGACCCCACACCCCGATCGTGGAGATGTCGTTCGTGACGTCGCTCAGCTCGGTCGAACCGTCCTCGGGAAGCGCATCGGTGAACGTCTTCGCGTCGACCATTCCGTGAGCGCCACCGGTGACCACCCGGAAGTGGTCCGCACCCAGCCGCATCACGGTCAGGTCGGAGATGAACCCGCCCTTGGGGTCGAGCACCGGGGTGTAGACCACCTTGCCGACCGCGACGTCGCACTGGGACACGCACGTGTGCTGCACGGTCGCGAGGGCGCCGGGTCCGGTGATGTCGAAGATGGAGAACGCCGTGAGGTCGATGACCCCGGCAGCCTCGCGCATCCGCAGGTGCTCGGCGTTGATGACCGGGCTCCACCAGCGCGAGTCCCACTCGTTGTCCCGCGGCATCACCTGGTCGCCGTACTCCTCGAGCAGAGCCTCGTTGGAGGCGTACCAGTTCGGGCGCTCCCAGCCCACGGCCTCGATGAACTCCGCACCCAGCTTGACCTGGGAGTCGTGCATCGGCGAGACCCGCTGACCGCGGTCGGACTCGTACTGCTCGGCCGGGTGCACGATGCCGTAGGTCTTGATGAACGACTCGGTGGTGCGCAGCCGGGTGTGCTCGCGACGCATCTGGTGCGGGTGGAAACGGGCGATGTCGCTGTCGTGCAGGTCGATCTCGGAGTGACCGTGCGTCATCCACTCAGCGACCGCCCGGCCGACGCCCGGACCTTCCTTGATCCAGACCGCGGCGGCGGTCCACAGGCCCTTGACCAGGCTCTCGCCGAGGATCGGGTTGCCGTCGCAGGTCAGTGAGAGCAGGCCGTTGATCGCGTAGCGCATCTCGGCACCCTCGGCCCCGAGCAGGTCGGGCATCAGCTCGAAGGCCTGCTCCAACTGCGGGTCGAAGTCGTCGGAGGTGAACGGCATCTCGGTCGGCGACAGCTTGGCCTGCTCGATCGAGGGGATGTCCTCGGGCTCGTGCAGGATCGCGCGGTGTGCGTAGGAGCCGACCTCCATGTCGGCGCCGTGCTGGCGCTCGTAGCAGAAGGTGTCCATGTCCCGGACGATCGGGATGCTGATCTCGCCCTCGAGCCCGGTCAGCTGTGGGCACGGCCCGACGCTGATCATCTGGTGCACGGCGGGGGTCAACGGGATGCTGATGCCGGCCATGTCGCCGATCTTCGGGCTCCACACGCCGCACGCGATCACGACGTAGTCCGCGTCGATGTCGCCCTCCGTCGTACGTACGGTGCGGATGCGGCCTTCCTGCACGTCCAGGCCGGTCACCTCCACGTTGGGTACGACGGTCAGCGCGCCGGACTCCAGCGCCCGCTCGCGCATGATCGTGCCGGCGCGGAGCGAGTCGACGACGCCGACGCCGGGGGTCCAGAACGCCCCGATGAACTGGTCCTCCTCGATGAAGGGCACCTTCTCCTTGACGAACGCCGGGCTGACCAGCTCGGACTCGATGCCCCACGCCTTGGCGCTGGACATCCGCCGGCGCAGCTCCTCCATCCGCGCCTCGGTGCGGGCGATCTCGAAGCCTCCGGACCGGGTGAAGACGCCCATCTCCTGGTACTGCGCCACCGAGTCCAGGGTCAGGTCGGTGATCTCGCGGGAGTGGTCCACGGTGAAGATGAAGTTGGAGGCGTGCCCCGTCGAGCCGCCGGGGTTGGGCAGCGCGCCCTTGTCGAGCTGGACGATGTCGCGCCAGCCGAGCTTCGCCAGGTGGTGCACCAGGCTGTTGCCGACGATGCCTGCTCCGATGACGACGACCTGGGCGCTGCTCGGGACGGTGGCCATGCTTCCTCTTTCGGTGGTCGAACTAAGTGGCGGTCGAGCTAGTGGTGGTCGAGCAGGTTGCTCAGCAACCGACTTCATGGTGGTCGAGCAGGTTGCTCAGCAACCGACTTCATGGTGGTCGAGCAGGTTGCTCAGCAACCGACGTCGAGACCGGATGCGTGATACGCAACCCCGTGCGTGATGCGAGACAACTCTAGGATCCGCGTCCGCACCCGGGCCTGTCAAGGCATGGACCGCCGAGCCTTTCCTCGACGTGGTGCTCGCGCCCGATAGGGTCTTATACTTGTCCGAAGTATCGCTAAGTATCTATGGAGGCCACGATGACGGACGCGCCCGCATCGGACCTGCCGAACCCCTACACCCCCGGCCAGATCCCCCGGGTGCTGGCAGGTCGGTCCGCCGAGTTCGCCAGGATCCGCGACCAGCTCGCCCGGATCGTGACGTACGGCGAGCTCGGTGGACCGCTGCTCGTCTTCCATGCACCGCGCGGCCTGGGCAAGACCTCGTTGTTGCGGGCCGCACAACGCCACGCCGCCGAGCTGGGCTTCCTGTCCGCCTGGGTCGCCTGCTCGCGCGAGCGCCCCTTCCTGGCCGAGCTCGCCCACGCGGTCGGACGCAGCCTGCAACGCGCGGACGCCATTCCGAGTGGCGAGGCCGGCCAGCGCTGGCGGTCGGTGCTGGAGCGGGTGTCGTTGGAGCTCGGGGTGCCCGGCCTCAAGGTGCGCGCCGACCTGGCCGCCGACGACTCCTCCAGGACCCGCCCACCCGTCGGAGCGGCACCCATCGGCGCCCTCGAGGACCTGCTGCACAACGCCGCCACGTTGGTCCGCACGCACGGCGGCGCCGGGCTGCTGGTCTTCGTCGACGAGCTGCACGCAGCGTCGGGCGACGACATGGCGACACTGCTCAACGCCCTGCAGAACCTCGACGGAGAGCGCGAGGACAACCCGCTCGCGGTGATCACGGCCGGACTGCCGGTGACGCCTGAAGCGCTCACCAGGGCTGCCACCTTCGGGGAGCGCAGCGCCTTCGTCGCTCTCGACGTGCTGAGCCCGGCGGACGCAGCGACAGCACTGACCGCTCCTGCCGAGGCACTCGAGGTGCAGTGGACCGACGCGGCCGTTGCCGAGGTGGTGGGCGAGACCCGCGGCCACCCCTACTTCCTGCAGCTGCTCGGCAGCACGAGCTGGGCCGCAGCGGGGCCAGCCGCCGGTGGCCGGATCGAGCTGGCTGACGTACTCGCCGGTGTGCCGGCCGCCCGCCAACAGGTCCAGTCCATGTACGGGGCCCGGTGGAGGTCGGCGTCCCGCAGCGAACAGGCCTTCCTGGTCGCCATGGCCGACGCCGGCGAGGGCAATGTCAGCAGGGCGCAGATCGCTGCCGGGCTCGGCCAGGACACGCGGTCGATCAGCGCTCCGCGCGAACGCCTGATCGGCAAGGGCGTGATCGAGCCCGTGGGCCATGGGCTGGTGCGGTTCACGCTTCCCGGCTTCGCGGACTTCGTGCGCGACCAGGGCCGTTGAAGCAGACGCTGTGCTGCCCCAGTCACTCACGGGCCGGGGCAGCAAGCGTTCGGCGCAGGGTCAGCCCAGCCAGGCCTTGACCTTGTCCGGGTTGGCGTCAACCCACTTCTTGGCGGCAGCGTCGGGTGACATGCCGTCCTGGGCGATGTACGTGGAGACCACGTTCTGTTCGTCGTTGCTGATCTGGAACTTCTTGACCAGACCGACTGCCGAGGATCCCGACTTGTCGAACTTGGTGGAGATCAGCTTGTTCAGCTTGTACGCCGGGTAGTCGCACCGGATCTTGGCGGCCGCGGTCGGGCACACCTTCGGGTCGGAGGAGTACTTCGGCAGGTCGACGTGCACCAGCTTCATCTCGGAGAAGAACCACTGCGGCTCGTAGAAGTAGGCAAGCAGCGGCGTCTTGTTCTTCTCGGCCGACTTGAAGCTCTGGATCAGGGCAGCCTCGCTACCACCCACGACCACCTTGTAGTTCAGCTTGAGGTTCTTGACCAGGGCTTCGTCGTTGGTGACGTAGGAGGGATCGCCGTCGAGCAGCTGGCCCTTGCCGCCCGACTCGGAGGTCTTGAACATCGAGGCGTACTTGTTCAGGTTCTTCCAGCTGGTGATGTCCGGGTACTTCTTGGCCATCCACGGCGGGACGTACCAGCCGATGATGCCGTTGCCACTGGTCGGGCCGGCGTCCACGACGGACTTCTGCTGGTCGATGTACTTCTTGACCAGGTCGGGGTGACCCCAGTTCTCCACAATGGTGTCGATGGTGCCACCGGCCATCCCCTGCCAGCCGACTTCCTCCTTGACGTCGGGGTAGGTGACGTTGCAGCCCAGCTTGGTCTTAGCGACGTAGCCGATGACGTGTGCGTTGGAGACGTACCCGGTCCACGGGTTCACCGCGATCCGCAGGTTCCCGCACTTGCCGCCCGCCGCAGCTGGCGCGTTCTTGATTCCGCCCCCGCCCCCGCAGGCCGCCAGGCCGAGGCCCACGACCGCGACGACAGCGACGAGCCGTAAACGGCGTAGTCCTCTTCGCATGCTTCTTCCTTCCCTTCGCCCCGCGGCCATCCGCGGAGAAGTCATCTGGTCAGCGGCCATAGCGAGCCGCCGCGTACCGTGCCATCCGGTCCAGCATCACGCCCAGGGCGGTGATCGCGATGCCCGCGGCAAGCCCCTTGCCGAACAGCTGGTCCTGGGAGAAGCCCGAGACCACGATGTAGCCCAGGCTGCCGCCGCCGACCAGGCCGCCGATCACCACCATGGAGAGCACATAGAGGATCCCCTGGTTGGTGGCCAGCACCAGAGCCTGGCGTGCCATCGGCAGCTGCACCTTGGAGATCATCTGCCAGGCCGTGCTGCCGTTGGCCCGGGCCGCCTCGACCGTCGTGGGGGACACCCCGCGGATCCCGTCGGCGACCAGCTTGGTGGCGATCGGCACGCCGTAGGCGATGGCCGCGACGATGGCGGTGAACCGCGTCGCCCCGAACAGCGCGAGCGCGGGCACCAGGTAGACGAACGGCGGGATCGTCTGGAAGGCGTCCAGGAACGGCCGGATCACCACGTCCGTACCGCGTCGCCGGCCCATCGCCACACCGAGCACCACCGCGATCAGCATCACCAGCGCGGTGGCCAGCAGGGTCATGGTCAGCGTCACCATGGTGTCGTTCCACAGCCCGGTGCCGAAGATGACTGCCTCGCAGACCAGGGTGACCACCGTCGGGCGCCACCCGCCGAGCACCCAGGCGACGGCGAGGAGCACCACTGCCATCGTCCACCACGGGGAGTTCGCCAGCAGGCTCTGCAGCGGGTTGATGACCCCGTTGGAGATGTCGTTCTTCAGCCCGATGGTGAAGGTGTCGATGTGGTTGACCAGCCAGTTGGTGAAGTCGTTGATCAGCTGGGCCAGGTGCGCGCCGTCGATCTGCCGGAGCACCGGCGTGTTCGCCACGCTCGGGAACTGCGCGAGGTTGAGCTGTTGCCGGGAGAGGTAGACGAGCGCCGCGACGGGGACCAGCATCAGGCCCCGGATCAGCCAACGGCCCGCGCCGGTCAGCCGCGGCTGACGCACCCCCCGGCCGGCCGCCTCGGTCGCCCAGCGCGGCAGCCGCTCGAGGGCGACCCCCATCAGCATCACCCCGGGGCCGGTCGTGGCGCCGATGTTGGCCCGCCCCTGGCTCTCCGAGCGTTCGCTCGCAGCGGTGGTCGACCGGTCCAGCATGATCGCCATCAGCACGATGAGGAGTCCGGCGACCGAGGCCTGACCGACGTTCTGGATCTGAAGTGCGGCGACGACGTTCTGGCCGAGCCCCGGACCGTTGACCAGGGCCGCGATGGTGGCCATCGAGAGCGCCGCCATCATGCTCTGGTTGATCCCGACCACGATCGTGCGCTTGGCCATCGGCAGCTGCACCTGGCGCAGCATCTGGCCACGGGTCAGGCCCATCGACCTGGCCGCCTCGACCGTGGTCTCCGGGACCGACGTGATGCCGTGCTCGGTGATCCGGACCAGCGGCGGCAGGGCATAGGCCACGGTCAGCACGATGGCCGTGGTCGGGCCGATCCCGAAGAACAGCGCGACCGGTGCCAGGTAGGCGAACGGTGGCATCGTCTGCAGGATGTCCAGCACTGGCGTGACCAGGGCTGACACCGACTTCCTGCGGGCCATCGCGATGCCCAACGGCAGGCCGATCACGAAGCAGATCACCACGGCCAAGATGGTGACCAGGAGCAGGTCGATGCTGTTCTGCCACAGTCCGGACACCCCGAAGAGCAGCACCGCGACGGTGACCAGGATGGTGGATCGGATCCCGGCCAGTGCCCAGGTCACCCAGGCCAGGATGGCGACCACGCCCAGCCAGCCGATCTGGGGCACCGGCCGCGGGAAGGCCGGGATGCTGACCAGCTTCTGCAGGAACACGAACACGGCGTTGAACGCCTTGGCGATGAACCCGAGCACGCCACCGAGGAACCAGTTGTCCGGCCCGTGCAGCTGGACCCAGTCCCGGATCCCGTTGATCCAGTTGTGGAAGCCGGTGGTGTCCTGCAGCCCCAGAGACCTGGTGTCATGCCCCTTGAGCAGGGCCCAGCAGACCACCCAGAAGACCAGGATGCCGAGCAGCTTGGGGCCGGTCCACCGCTTCTTCGCCCGGTCGAGGTAGGGCTGCTCCTCCTTCTGGCTCGACGGGGTGCTCGCCTGCGGCGCGGTAGCGGTGGCAGTCACTGCGCGCCGTCCTCGGCGACCACGAGCCGCAGGATGTCCTCGTCGTCGACCACGCCGACCACCCGGTCACCCTCGACCACTCGACACGGTCCGTGGTGGTCGAGCACGACCCGGGCCGCGTCGCGGACGATCTGGTCCGAGCGCAGCGCGGGCGAGTCGGCGGATGCCGAACCGTCCGGTGGTCGCATCACCCACTTCAAGGTGAGCACGTGCGACTTGGGTACGTCGCTGGTGAAGTCGCGGACGTAGTCGTCGGCAGGTGCCCCGACCACCTCGTCCGGCGTACCGATCTGGACGATCTCGCCGTCACGCATGATCAGGATCCGGTCACCGAGCTTGAGCGCCTCGGCCAGGTCGTGGGTGATGAACACCATCGTCTTGCCGACCTCTTCGTGCAGCCGGATCACCTCGTTCTGCATGTCCCGGCGGATCAGCGGGTCCAGTGCCGAGAACGGCTCGTCGAACATCATCACCGAAGGGTCCGAGGCCAGGGCGCGGGCCAGGCCGACCCGCTGCTGCATGCCGCCGGAGAGCTGGTCCGGATAGTTGTTCTCGTAGCCGGTGAGCCCGACAAGGTCGACCATCTCCTGGGCCCGGTTCCGGCGCTTGGTCTTGCCCTCGCCGCGCACCTCGAGACCGAAGCCCACGTTGTCGACCACCTTGCGGTGCGGCAGCAGACCGAAGTGCTGGAACACCATCGAGACCGTGCGGCGCCGGGTGTCGAGCAGGTTCTTGTCCGACATCGCGGTGATGTCCTCGCCGCCGAGCAGCACGGTGCCGGCGGTCGGCTCGATCAGCCGGGTCAGCAGCCGCACCAGCGTGGACTTGCCCGAGCCGGACAGGCCCATCACCACGAAGACCTCGCCTGGAGCAACGTCGAAGGACACGTCCCGGATGCCGATGACGTGGCCGGTCTTCTCCTGGAGCTCCTTGCGGGACAGCTGGGCGTCGGGGGTCTTGATGATCTTGTCGGCCCTGGGTCCGAAGATCTTCCAGAGCCCCTCGACGTGTACGGCGGGGGTCTCGGCCGAGGCGGTGCTGCCGGTGCTGGTGCTCGTGGAAGGAGTCGTGGTCGTCATCGATGGTCCTCGAGGTGGTTGCGGCTGTCGCCGGGCGGGTACATCGGGTCGCCGTCCCGATACCGGTAGGACGGCACCTCGGCGGGCGACAGAGGAGTGTTCCCGGCGATCAAGTCGGCCGACTTCTCAGCGGTCATCATGACCGGCGCGTAGATGTTGCCATTGGTGATGTACGGGAACACCGAGGCGTCCACGACTCGCAGGCCCCGCGTGCCGTGCACCTGCATCGAGGCCGGGTCGACCACGGAGAGCTCGTCGGTGCCCATCTTCGCCGTGCACGAGGGGTGCAGCGCCGTCTCGGCGTCCTTACGCACCCAGTCCAGGATCTGCTCCTCGGTCGCGACCGACGGCCCCGGCGACACCTCGCCGGCGTTGAACGGCGCGAACGCGTCCTGGTTGAGGATGTCGCGTGCGACCCGCACCGCCTCCACCCACTCCTTGCGGTCACTGGCGGTGGACAGGTAGTTGAACCGCATCGAAGGGTGCACCCGTGGGTCGCTCGACCGGATCCGCACCCAGCCCCGGGTGTCGGCGTACATCGGGCCGATGTGCACCTGGTAGCCGTGAGCCCCCGGCGCGAGACCGGCCGGTTGCGACCCGTCGTACCGGATCGCGATCGGCAGGAAGTGGAACATCAGGTTCGGGTAGTCGACCTGCTCGTTGCTCCGGGCGAAGCCACCACCCTCGAAGTGGTTGCTGGCACCCAGACCGCCGCGCTGGAACAGCCACTGGTAGGCGATCTTGGGGCGCTCGCGGTAGCGCAGGCCGGGGGCGATCGACACCGGCTGCTTCGAGGCGTACTGGATGTAGACCTCGAGGTGGTCCTGGAGGTTCTCGCCGACGCCGGGCAGGTGGCGTACGACGGGGACGCCGTGCTTGCCCAGCAACGCCTGGTCGCCGATCCCGGAGAGCTGGAGCAGCTGGGGGGTGTTGATCGCGCCACCGCAGAGGATCACCTCGCCGGCGCGGACGGTGCGGTGCAGCCGACCGGCACGGACGTAGTCGACCCCCACCGCGCGGTCGCCCTCGAAGTTGATGCTGGTCACGAAGGCAAGGGTCTCGATGTGCAGGTTCTTGCGAGCCTTGACCGGGTCGAGGTAGGCCCGCGACGCCGACCAGCGCCTACCCCGGTAGATGTTGCGGTCGAACCGGGCGAAGCCCTCCTGCCGGTAGCCGTTGACGTCATCGGTCATCGGGTAGCCGGCCTGCTGCGCCGCCTCGAAGAAAGCCCCGAACAGCGGGTTGTCCGCCGGACCACGCTCCAGCTTCAGTGGGCCGCTGCCGCCGCGCCAGTCGTCGGCTCCGGCCAGACAGGTCTCCATCCGCTTGAAGTAGGGCAGGCAGTGCAGGTAGTCCCATGACTCCATGCCGGGGTCGGCTGCCCAGCGTTGGTAGTCCAGCGCGTTGCCGCGCTGGAAGATCATCCCGTTGATGCTGCTGGAGCCGCCCAGCACCTTGCCGCGGGCGTGGTAGACCCGACGGTTGTTCATGTCCGGCTCGGGGTCGGTCTCATACTTCCAGTCGTAGAGCCGGTTCCCGATCGGGATCGGCAATGCGGCCGGCATGTTGATGAAGGGGTCCAGCTTGTAGTCGGTGCGACCGGCCTCCAGCACCAGCACCCTGGTGGCAGGGTCGGCGCTGAGCCGGTTGGCGAGCGCGGACCCCGCGGACCCGCCGCCGACGATGACGTAGTCCCAGTGCCTGTCCCCTGCGGCCATACAGTCCTCCTCAGCCCGCGAACCAGTGCTGCGGGGACGGGTTGATGTGGTGCCAGATGTGCTTGGTCTCGCGGTACTCCTCGAGCCCGGCACGACCCAGCTCACGGCCGATCCCGGACTGCTTGTAGCCGCCCCACTCGGCCTGCGCGACGTACGGGTGGTAGTCGTTGATCCAGACCGTGCCCATCCGGAGTCTCGCCGCGACGCGCTGGGCCTTCCCGCCGTCGCGTGTCCACACCGCACCGGCGAGGCCGTAGATGCTGTCGTTGGCGATGCGTACGGCGTCGTCCTCGTCGGTGAAGGTCTCGACGGTCAGCACCGGACCGAACGACTCGTCCTGGGTCACCGACATCTCGCTGGTACAACCGTCCAGCACGGTCGGTAGGTAGTAGTAGCCCTCGGCCAGGGCCGGGTCACCGGGCCGGGCGCCCCCGCAGCGGAGTACGGCGCCCTCCGCGATGCCCGCCGCGACGTACGCCTCCACCTTGTCGCGGTGCGGGGCGCTGGTGAGCGGGCCGGTCTCAGCCAACTCGTCGAACGGTCCGCCGAGCCTGATCCGCTGCGCCCGCTCGACCAGGTCGTCGACGAACCTGTCGTGCAGTGACTCCTCGACCAGCAGCCGGGCGCCCGCCGAGCAGACCTGGCCCGAGTGCAGGAACACCGCGGTCAGCGCGAAGTCGAGGGCGGTGTCGTAGTCGGCGTCCGCGAAGACGATGTTGGGGTTCTTGCCGCCCAGCTCGAGGGCGATCCGCTTCACGCCCTCGGCGGCCGAGGCCATGATCCGCCTGCCTGTGCCAAGCCCTCCGGTGAACGAGACCAGGTCGACCCGCGGGTCCTGGCTCAGTGGTGCCCCGGCACCCGGGCCGTCGCCCACCACGAGGTTGCCGACACCGCTGGGCAGCCCGGCCTCCTCCAGCAGCCTGAGTAGGTGGATCGCGGTGTGCGGGGTCAGCTCGCTCGGCTTGAGCACGAAGCTGTTGCCCGCGGCCAGGCACGGGGCGACCTTCCAGGAGACCTGCAGCAGCGGGTAGTTCCACGGCGTGATCAGTCCGCACACACCGACCGGCTCGTGCACGACCCTGCTCACCACATCGGGGTTGCCGGTGTCGACCACGCGTCCGGACTCCTCGTCCGCGACGTGGCCGAAGTGCCGGAAGACCGACACCACGTCGGCGACGTCGTACTCGCTCTCGACCAGGCGCTTGCCGGTGTCCAGGGACTCGGCGCGCGCGATCACCGCGGTGTCGCGCTCGAGCAGATCGGCGACGCGCAGCAGCAGGTCACCGCGTTCCCTGGCCGGTGTCCTGGCCCAGGTGCCCTCGTCGAAGGCTGCGCGGGCCGCGCCGATGGCGGCTTCGGTGTCCTCGGGGCCGGACTCGTCGACCTCCGCCACCAGGGTGCCGTCGGCCGGGCAGCGGATCTCGCGGCGCCGGGCGGCACGAGCACCTACCCAGTGCCCGGCGATGTAGTTCTCCGGCATCCCAGCACCTCCAACTCGGCCGGTTGTTCCGCATCGCGCAACAGA
>JBBSVL010000039.1:0-13479 GCA_038233595.1 Propionibacteriales bacterium
CGCCGACGGCCACGGAGTCTGGTGTGGGATCCGGGCGGGCGCCGTGCTGACCCGGCCCGGGGCGACGATGACCGCCGCCGCCGACCACGTCACGCTGGTGCCGTACGACGAGTGGTGGCTGGGCACGTTCTACGGGACGGACCTCGAGCGGCCCTTCGACGTGTACGTCGACATCGCGCTGCCAAGCGTGTGGCACCGCGACGACCTGGTCCGCGCGGTCGATCTCGACCTCGACGTGATCCGTGGGACCACCGGGCGGGTCTGGGTCGACGACGAGGACGAGTTCGCCGAGCACCGGGTCTCGCTGGCCTACCCCGACCGGGTGGTCGAGGGTGCGGTCTCGTCGTGCACCCGGGTCGAGACCGCCGTCCGCTCCGGGGAGCCACCGTTCGACCCGATGACCTCCCAGGACTGGCTGGCCGGGTTCCGCCGCGAGCTCGCCGGCCGGGGCTAACCCCGGATCAGGCCGGGTCAGGCCCAGCTCATGGCTGAGCCAGCGGCGGGATCTGGTCGGTCGACTCGAAGGGCTCCATCCCCGAGACCGACAGCAGGTCCGCGATGATCGAGCGGATCTGCGCCAGGACCACCTCGCCGGACAGCCCGGAGCCGCGCTCCATCCCGGCACTGGCCCGGCCAAGGGCAACCAGCCCGGCGCGGGCGGACTCGGCCATCCGTCCGGCGGCGAGCTCGGTTGCCACCTCCTCCGCGGAAGCGGCCAGGTCGCGGGTCAGCGCGGCGTAGCCGTTCGGCAGCTGCTCACGTCGGTAGGCCGCGACGACCACCCGGCGCACCAGCACCCGGGTGTTGCGCATCGCGTGGTCCATCGGTTCGACCAGGTCGGCCATCGCGCGCACACCGCGACGGTGCCGCAGCCGGAACGGTGAGGAGGCCACCACCGAGAGGCCCTCGTCAGCGGCGTCCTGCAGCTCGCGCATCAGGCCGTCGGTGCTCCGGGCGTCACGCAGCACGCCAGCCGCGTGCTCGACGTCGCCGTCCTCGATGCAGTCCGCTGCTGCGCACAGCAGCTCGGCGATCTTGCTCACCACGATGGCGGCCTGCCGCCTCGGGCGGCGCAGCGGCGCACGGGGTACGACGCTGGCGGCGACCAGGGCCACCCCGCCGCCGATCAGCGCGTCGGTCCACCGGGTGAAGGCCGCGTTGGGGTTGGGAAGCAGCGTGGTGACCACGATCGACTGGACGGCGGCCTGGGTCACCAGGATCGCCCCGGCGTCGAGCAGCAGCGCCGTGGCCATCGCCAGCACCACGATCAGGGTGATCTGCCAGCCGCCCGAGCCGATCACCTCGGTCAGTACGTCGCCCAGCAGGATGCCGAGTGCCACCCCGACGGTGACCTCACCGACCCGGCGCAGCCGCTGGCCGTAGCCGGTGCCGAGGCCGACCACGGCCGCAATGGGGGCGAAGAACGGCTTCTGGTGGCCGAACACCTCGGTCGCGACCGTCCAGGCAACTCCGGCCGCGACCGCACACTGCCCGATCTGCCAGGACTTCAGCCGCAGCCGGCGCAGCCGGTCAGAGACCGAGCTGCGCCCGCGGGTCAGCGCCAGGTCGAGGTGGGAGAGCTCGCTCACCGGCCCCCCAGCGGCCGGCTCACGGGGCGCCGAGGGACGCCCAGTAGTCGTTCAGGGCGTTGTTGGTCTGGACGAACCAGACGATCGGGCCGACTCCGCACAGCAGGATGCCCAGGGTCGCCCAGAGGCCGGTCAGCGCGGTGACGGGCGGCCGCTGGCCACGACGCTCGTACAGCCGCCCGACCTCCTGCGGGGTCAGGAAGCCCATCGCCAGCTGGCCGGTGAAGAACCACAGCAGGAGCGCCAGTCCGCCGCCGATGCCGTCGTTGGTGTGCCGCTTCATCTCCTCGTGCACCTGGAAGACCCAGACATAGCCGTAGATCCCCAGCGTCACGATGAAGAGCAGGATCGCGGTGCCGGTGGGACGCTGCCGCCCGAGCGGGCCTGGTCCGTACCTCACCGGCACGCCCGGGTCGCCGTACGGCGAGGGTGGTTGGCCAGTGGGATCGGTCATCGACATGCTCCAAGGGTCAAGGTGCCGGACGGGCGTCCCGGGAGCCTAGTACCTGCTTCCCATCCACTGCTCTGCCTATTTCTTGGGCAGCGTGCTCCCGCGACCGTGCAGCATGGTGATCATCTGCGCGAGCTGGCCGTCGGCCTTCTCGGTGCGGGTGAAGGAGGTCAGCGCGAGCAGCGGCTTGAACCGCTGCCGGGCGATCGCATGGGCGTAGCTGAACTCCTTGAGTCCGTCGGGCCCGTGGATCCGGCCGAAACCGGAGTCGCCCACCCCGCCGAACGGCAGCGACGGGATCGCGGCGAACGCGATCACCCCGTTCACCGAAGTCATCCCGCACCGGAGCCGCTCGGCCAGCTCCATCCCGCGCGCCTTGGAGAACACCGTTGAGGCGAGCGCGTAGCGGGTGGCGTTGGCCTTGGTCACCGCCTCGTCCATGTCCTGCACCCTGCTCACGGTGACCGTAGGCCCGAAGGTCTCGTCCTGGATCGCCGAGGAGTCCTCGGGTACGTCGACCAGGATGGTCGGCTGCACGTACCTCTCGCCGACCGCGCCGGGGCCGCCGAGCACCGCCTTGCCACCCTTGTCGATCGCATCCTGGATGTGCGAGCGGATCACCTCCAGCTGGCTGGGCATCGTGATCGGCCCGATCTTCGACTCGGCGCTGTCGTCGGCGCGAAGGTCCTTGGCCTTGTCGACCAGCGCAGCGAGGAAGCCGTCGTAGACGCGTTCGTGGACGTAGACCCGCTCCACGCCGATGCAGGTCTGACCGGCGTTGCTGCAGGCTCCCCACAACGCGGCGTCGGCTGCGGCTTCGATGTCGGCGTCCGCGTCGACGAGCAGGGCATCCTTGCCGCCGGCCTCGATCACGACCGGGGTGAGGGTCTCGGCACAGGCTGCCATCACCTTCTTGCCGGTCCCGGTCGAGCCGGTGAACGCCAGCTTGTCCACGCCGGCCCGGCACAACGCCGCCCCGGTCTCACCGAGCCCGGTCACGACCTGGAACACCGGCTGGTCCACCACCTGCGAGAAGGTCTCCTCCAGCCAGGCGCCGACCCCGGGGCTGAACTCGCTGGGCTTGAACACCACGGCGTTGCCGGCGGCCAGGGCGTAGGCGATGGAGCCCATCGGGGTGAAGACCGGGTAGTTCCACGGACCGATCACCCCGATTACACCCAGCGGACGGTACTCGACGGTCGCAGCCTGGTTGGCCATCAGCAGACCAGAAGACACCTTGCGCCGCCTGAGCACCTTGCTCGCGTGGCCGGCGGCCCAGCCGAGGTGGTCGACCGCGAGCGCAGCCTCGAGCATCGCGTCGGCATGGGGCTTACCGGTGTCCTGGTGGACGACGTCGGCGAGCTGGGCGATCCGCCGGGTGATCACGCCCTTCCAGGTCTGCAGCCGCTCCTCCCGGGCGTCGTACGACAGTGCTCCCCACCAGCGTGCGGCCTCACGCGCGCGCTCGACCGCGGCCCGCACCTCCTGCGCGGACGTGATCGGCCAGGTGCCGGCGACGTCGCCGGTGGCCGGGTTGAGCGAGTCGAAGGTCGGGGCGTCCCCGGGCAGCGTGCGCTCGCGCGCTTCGTCGATGATTGTCATGACTGCTTCCTGATCTCGTCGGCTGCCTTCTCGGCGACCATGATGGTGGGGGCGTTGGTGTTGCCGCGGGGTACGACGGGCATCACCGATGCGTCGACGACCCGTAGACCCTCCACGCCACGGACCTTGAGCGATGGGTCGACCACGGCGTCCTCACCGGACCCCATCGCGCAGGTGCCGACCGGGTGGTAGAGCGTCTGGGCGTGGGTGCGGATGTGCTCGACCAGCTGCTCGTCGCTGGGGTCGACCGGCAACCGCCAGGGTTGGCCGAGGAACCGCGCGAGCGGGCCCTGGGTGCACATCTCGCGAAGCATCTTGCTACCGGCGAGCATCGCGTCGAGGTCGACCTGGTCGTCGAAGTAGCCGGCTTCCAGCGCCGGGTGCCAGGCCGGGTCGGCCGAGCGCAGCCGCAGCGAGCCGCGGCTGGCGACCGAGACCAGCGTCGGGGCCGCGGTGAACATCCGCGACGTCGGCTCCTGGAACCCGTTGTCATAGAACCCCGAGGGGGCCGCATGGATCTGGATGTCGGGCGCCGCCAGATCCTCCCGCGAGGACAGGAACGCACCGCTCTCACCCACGTTGGAGCTCATCGGACCGGTGCCGCGGGCCTTCCAGCGCAGCATGTTGCGCACGTTGGCGAACTGGGCCAGGTCGGTGGTGTCGTGGGTGTACCAGAGGAACGGCACCGCCGGGTGGTCGTGCAGGTTGTCACCGACGCCGGCCAGGTCGACCTTGACCTCGACGCCCACCTCGCGCAGGTGGGCGGCCGGACCGATCCCGGAGAGCAGCAGCAGCTGCGGGCTGTTGACCGCACCCCCGCACAACAGCACCTCACGTCTCGCGGTGACCGAGTGCTCAGCGGCCGACTGCCGGAAGGTCACGCCGGTGGCGCGGGCCGCCTGTCCTGAGCTCGTCGAAGGGTCGAGGTCGATGCGGGTGGTGAACGCGTTGGTCGCCACCGTCAGGTTGGCGCGCGATCCGGCCGGCTTGAGGTAAGCATCGTTGGTCGACCAGCGCCGCCCGGCCCTGCAGGTCACCTGGTAGAGCCCGGCACCTTCCTGGTCGGCACCGTTGAAGTCGTCGGTCGGCTTGAGCCCCCAGCTCACCGCACTGTCGACGAACGCCTGGCTGAGCTCGTGGGTGTAGCGGCGGTCCTCGACGTGCAGCGGGCCGCTGGTGCCGTGGTACGGCGCGGAGAGCCGGCTGTTGGCCTCCGCCTTGACGAAGTAGGGCAGCACGTCGTCGTACCCCCAGCCGGTGGCGCCGTGCTGGTCGCGCCAGCCGTCGTAGTCGGCCCGGTTCCCGCGGATGTAGATCATCGCGTTCATCGACGAGCAGCCGCCGAGGGCCTTCATCCGGGGCCAGTAGGTACGTCGACCGTGCAGCTGCTTCTGCCCCGTGGTGGTGTAGTTCCAGTCCCACTTGGTCTTGAACAGCGTCGGGAACGCCACCGGCATCGTCACCTCGTCGGCGTCGGCCTCACCGCCGGCTTCGAGCAGGAGCACGCTGATGCCGGGGTCCTCGCTCAGCCGAGCGGCGAGCACCGCACCCGCACTGCCGGCCCCCACGATCACGTAGTCGTAACTGTCCTGTGCCACAAGGCCTCCTGGTCCGGTGCGGGTGCTCTGGGTCACGAACCTACTCGCCGCCTCCACCGGTGGACAGTGAGCGCCCAGCACCCGGGCGCCTTCCGCAACACCGGCAAACGCGCAAGGATCGGCAGCACCCGACAGAGAGCAGGCCCGCTGTGCCCGTGCCGATCGATCCGACGTCAGCCGCGTTCCTGATCGCGGAGAACCGTTCGATGCCGATGCACGTCGCCGGGCTGCAGCTCTTCGAGAAACCCGAGGGTGCGCCACGCGACTACGTTCGCCGGATCTACCAGGACTTTCTGAACGTGGACGAGATCGCGCCCCTGTTCCTCAAGCGCCCGGTCCGGTCACTGCGGACTGCGGGCCAGTGGTGCTGGACCCCCGACCGGGAGTTCGACCTCGAGCACCACGTGCGGCACAGCGCCTTGCCCAAACCGGGCCGGGTCCGCGAGCTCCTCGAGCTCTGCTCGCGGCTGCACGGCACCCGGCTGGCGCGGGAGCGACCGCTGTGGGAGGCCCACGTCATCGAGGGCCTCCGCGACGGCAGGGTCGCGATGTACACGAAGATCCACCACTCCCTGGCCGACGGGATCAGGGCGATCCGGATCCTGGAAGCCATGCTGAGCACCGACCCGGCCAAGCGGAACATGCCCCCCATGTGGGCGGCGCAGCCGAGCACCTCGAAGACAGCGCGGCCAGGCAAGCCGGACGAGCCCGAGCACGGCCTTGCCGACGTACCCCTGGAGGCGATGCGTACGGCGCTGGGGCTCGCCGCAGAGGCAGCCGGGATGCCCGCGGCACTGATCCGGACGCTGAACACCGGCATCCGCAACGAGACGTCCGCGCTGTCTCTGTACGCCCCTCGCACCATGTTCAACACGCCGATCACCGGGTCGCGGCGGTTCGCGGCGCAGGGCTGGCCGCTGGAGCGGCTCCGGGCCATCTCCAAGGCGAGTGGCACCACCTTGAACGACGTCGTACTCGCGATGTGCAGCGGCGCCGTGCGCAGCTACCTCACCGAGCACCAGGCGCTTCCGGACAGCACGCTGGTCTCGATGGTGCCGATCGGGTTGAAGACCAAGGGTTCCGGCACTTCGGCGGGCGGCAACGCGGTGGGAGCGGTGATGGTCAAGCTGGGCACCGACCTGGCGGACCCGGCCGCCCGGCTCAAGCAGATCCACCAGTCGATGAACGACGGCAAGACGGCGCTCAGTTCGATGACGCCGATGCAGATCCTGGCAATGAGTGCGATCGGGATGGCGCCCTCGATCGTGGGCCCGATGCTGCGGCTCCAAGGCGTCGTGCGCCCCCCGTTCAACCTGATCATCAGCAACGTGCCAGGGCCGAAGTCCACCCAATACTTCAACGGCGCCAAGCTGGTCGGCAGCTACCCGCTGTCGATCCCGATCCAGGGGATGGCCCTGAACATCACCTGCAACAGCTACGACCAGGACATGGACTTCGGGCTGATCGGGTGCCGGCGCAGCGTGCCGCACCTGCAGCGGCTGCTGACCCACCTCGACACCGAGGTGGCCGCACTCGAGAAGGCGACCGGAGCGTCCTGAGCCTTCCTCAGGCGGCGCTGGCCACCACGTCGCCGCGCGACACCGGAGTGATCGACGCGACCTCCGTCGCGAGCCGCTGCTCCTCGACGGCAACAGAGTCACTGACCTCGCGCAGCACCTTGGACAGGCGCAGGTCGAGGGCGTCGCACAATGCGGACAGCATTTCCGAGGACGCCTCTTTGTGGCCGCGCTCGATCTCGGAGATGTAGCCCAGGCTGACCCGGGCCTCGCCCGAGAGCTCGCGCAGGGTCATCTGCTGGCGCATCCGCTCCGCCCGCAGCACGCTCCCGAGGTTGTCTCGAAACAGCACCATGCGTTGGCCCACCCTTCCGGCTCCTGTCTGGTCCGAACGCTACCCGGCGACCATATCTTCCCGCCCCGACACGAGGTGGGAGGGCCCGCCGAGGCGCTTGCTTCCCAGCTCTAGCGGCGCGAGATCTCTCACTCGGTGACAGCCAGGGTGGCACCGAGGCCGATCATCATCACCCCGCCCGTCACACCGAGCGCGTCGAGCCGCTTGGGGTTCCGCGCGAACCAGGCCCGCGCCCTGCTGGCAGCCAGCGCCCACACGCTGTCCGAGACGATGCACATCGCACCGAAAGCAACCCCGAGAAGGGCGAGCTGTGCGCCGGTGCGGCCCGCAGGCTCGTTGACGAACTGCGGCAGGAACGCCACGAAGAACACGATCGTCTTGGGGTTGGTCACGCCGACGACCAAGCCGGTCCTGAGTGCTCGGCCAGGTTTGGCCGGCGCGGCCGGAGGTGCGTCCAGAGCCAGTCGCGCATGGCCGCGGTGCCGGATGGCCTGGACGCCCAGCCACACGACGTACACCGCGCCGATGAGCTTCAGCAGCGAGTACGCCGTGGCGCTGGCGGCGACCACAGCCCCCAGGCCCACGGCGACGCACAGCACCTGGACGGTGACGCCCAGACCGTTTCCGACCACCGAGAGCAGGGCGTCGCGTCGACCGACGGTGAGCGCGCGGCCGATCGTGAACAGCAGGCTCGGACCCGGGACCTGGATGAACAGGATCGACGCGACCACGAAGGCAAGAAGCTGGCTGGAGGACGGCACAGCCATCATTGTTCCCCCACCTGCCTCGCCGTCACACCCCATCCAGACCGCGCGGGACAAAGGCTGGCATGGCGGGGTCGGCACACGACGCGTCCCCGCGGCGGAGAGCGTAAAGGTTGGCGTGGCGGCGGAGCGGCGCGCCACCATCGCAGGCGTTGCCGCCGACACGGCATACCCAGCGAGCGCCGTGGGGACGCGTGGGGTGCAGGCCCGGCCATGTCCCAGAGACCGGAGCCTGGGTCTCGACGCCGGTTGCTGCGCAACCTGCTCGACCAGCGGTTGGGCTCAACCCCCGATCTCGTCGTCGAGCCCCTTCTCGATCGCATACCTGACCAGCTGCACCCGGTTGTGCAGCTGCAGCTTGCGCAGCGTGTTCTGGACATGGTTCTGCACAGTGCGGTGCGAGAGCACCAGCCGCTCGGCGATCTGCCGGTAGGACATCCCCTTCGCGACCAGCCGGAGCACCTCGGTCTCCCGCTCCGTGAGCTGAGGGGTGTCGGGCTGGTCGGCGGTGTGGGGTACGTCGGAGAGCCGGCGGTACTCCCCCAGCACCAGACCGGCCAGCCCGGGGGTGAACACCGTGTCGCCCTCGGCCACCCGCAGCAACGCGTCGACCAGCTCCTTGCGCGAGGCCGACTTGACCAGGTAGCCGGTCGCGCCCGCCTTCACCGCGTCGAGGACGTCGCGCTGCTCGCCCGAGGCGGAGAGGATCAGCACCCGCACCGAAGGGTCCTCGCGCACCATCGCCGCGGTCACCTCGACCCCGCTGGGCGCCGGGATCTGGAGGTCGAGCACCACCACGTCCGGGCGGGCTGCGGGGAACCGGGCCAGCGCCTCGGTGCCGGTGCCGGCGGTGGCCACCACGTTCAGCCCGGCCTCCTCGAGGTCGCGGGCCACTCCCTCACGCCACATCGGATGGTCATCGACGACCATCACCCGGACCTCGCTCATCGGCTGCCCTCTCGTCCTGCTCGGGGGATGGTGAGCTCCCACTCCGTGCCCTGACCCGGCGCCGTGGTCAGCGTCGCCGTCCCGCCGAGCTCCTCGACCCGCCCGCGGATCGAGGCCGACACCCCGAGCCGGCCCTCGGCAGCGGCCGTCTCGAGCCGGCCGGGTGCGATGCCCGGCCCCTCGTCGCGGACCGAGACCTCGAACGTCTCGCCCAGGTCCTCGAGCAGCACCCACGCCTGAGCCTGCGACCCGACGTGGTCGGAGACGTTGTGCAGGCAGGCCCGGACCAGGGCCACCACTTCTTCTGCCACCGACCCGGGCACCGGCACCGGACCTCCGGGCACGGCAACGTTGACCCGCGGTGAGGTGCGGGTCTGCAGTGCGGTGAGCAGCTGGGCCAGGTCCCGCTGGCCGGTCCCCTCGTCGTATGACGCCTCCTGGGTCTGCACCAGGGAGCGCAGCGCCACCTCCTGCTCGCCGGCCAGCCTGCCGAGCTCCGCCGCCTCGCCGCCCAGCTCTGCTCCACGACGCTGCACCAGCGCCAGAACTTGGAGCACTCCGTCGTGGACCACCCGGGCCAGCCGGGCTCGTTCGACTGCCGCGGCCGCGGCGCGCTCGGCCCGGTCCCGCTCGCGCGCCATCTGCTGAAGCAGACCGCACAGGAAACCCACGATCGGGCCACCGAGCATCAGCAGGAAGATGTTGCCGTAGTTGGTCTGGTCGAAGCTCGGGCGCACCATCACGTCGGCGAAGGACAGCACGGCCGCCGCGACCAGGCCGCCCCTCCAACGCCAGTGGATCGCCCAGGCGAACACCACGGCCATCACGTAGAACCCGGGCAGGGTCGCGTCCAGGTCCGGCCCCTTGACCCAGCGCGAGAGCAGGACCGCGGCCAGCGCGACCACCAGGTCGGTGAGCAGCAGCGGGAGCCGGCGGCGCTCCGGCGCGTCGTAGGCCCAGGTGGCGAACCCGGTCCAGACCACGAGTACGCCGAGGACGACCGCTGCCGCCACGGGTCGGTCGAACGAGGAGCGCCGGTAGACGGCCAGGCCCAGGGCGTTGAGCAGCACCACGACCCGCAGCGCCACCAGGGCGCGGAACATGGTGTTCTCGACAGCCCAGGCCGCGGGGTCGGCCGAGTCACCGGGCCACCCCCGACTCCGGCTCACGATGCCCTGGGCTCCCGGGTGTCGGTGGCGTCGGTGGTTTCCTTCTTCTTCTTCTCCTTGGCACGCGAGGAGTAGAGGTCGGCGTACTCCTGCCCGGAGAGCTGCATGATCTCGTACATGATCTCGTCGGTGATCGAGCGCAGGATGTAGCGGTCGTTCTCCAGGCCCTCGTAGCGGGAGAAGTCCAGCGGCTCGCCGAAGCGCACCATCGGGCGCGTGATCCGGCCGAACTTCTTGCCTGGGGGGGCGACCACGTCGGTGCCGACCACGGCCACCGGGATCACCATGCAGTGTGTCTCCAGCGCCAACCGTGCGACGCCGGTCTTGCCGCGGTAGAGCTTGCCGTCGTGCGACCGGGTGCCCTCGGGGTAGATGCCGAACAGCTCCCCGCTGTCGAGCACCTTCTTGGCCGAGGTCAACGCACCGTCCGCGGACCCGGCACCGGTGCGGTCGATCGGGACCTGGCCGGCACCGTAGAAGAACTTCTTCTGGAACCACCCCTTGATGCCGGGCGTGTTGAAGTACTCCGCCTTGGCCACGAAGGTCACGCGTCGCGGCAGCGTGAGTGGCATGAACAGCCAGTCGGCATAGGAGAGGTGGTTGCTGGCCAGGATGGCGGGGCCGGTCTCGGGGACGTGCTCGACACCCTCGGTCTGCGGTCGGTACACCAGTTTCAGCAGGGGGCCCAGAGCCACCCACTTCAAGAACCAGTAGAACACCGCAACCTCCCAGCTCTGTCGGGGTCAGGGGAACCCTAGCCCGGATAGGGGCCGCATGACACGATGAAGACTGCCCTCCGAATACCCGAGGAGTGGCAGCTCCTCGCAATGCGCAAAGGATCTCGATGGCTTCACCGTCAGCACCGCTCGCCCAGGCCGAACCGTTCTACGCGGAGGGCCGGGCAGACAACGGGGGCAAGCGCATCGGGGTGCTGCTCAGCCACGGGTTCACCGGGTCCCCGGCGTCGATGCGGCCGTGGGGTGAGTACCTCGCCGAGCTGGGCTATGCCGTGTCGGTCCCGCGGCTGCCCGGTCACGGCACGACGTGGCAGGAGATGAACCGCACCGGGTTCGCCGACTGGTACGCCGAGCTGGAGCGCGAGTTCGAGACCCTCAAGGCCCGCACCGACACCATCGTGGTCGGTGGCCTGTCGATGGGCGGCGCGCTGGCGCTGTGGCTGGCCGCCAACCACCCACGAGACGTGGCGGGGGTGGTGGTGGTCAACGCTGCGGTGTCCAGCCAGAACAAGCAGCTGCTCGCCGTACCTGCGCTGAAGTGGGTGCTGCCCTCGATGGCCGCGATCGGTGGCGACATCAAGAAGCAGGGCGTCACCGAGTCCGCCTACGACCGGACTCCGCTCAAGGCCGTGCACTCGATGATGCGGGGCTGGAAGCAGGTGCGCGCCGACCTCCCGAAGGTCACGGTGCCGGTGCTGATCTTCCGCTCCGCCGTGGACCACGTCGTCGACGAGCAGTCCACCCGCGACATCCAGGCTGGCGTGTCTTCGCGCGACGTCACCGAACGGGTCCTGGCGAACAGCTTTCACGTGGCTACCCTTGACAACGACGCCCCGCAGATCTTCGAGGAGTCGGCGGCTTTCATCGTGCGTGTAGCCGGGTCGTGAGAATGTCGGACAACGATGAGTGAGAGCGACGAGGACGCCCTGTGGCGCTCGATCGTGGAGAACTACGGCGAGCGGGTCACCCTGGACCCCGGCGCCGGGTCGACCACCGAGTCGCCGGTCGACACCGACGCCCCCCAGGACACCCCTGTCCCTCAGCCTCCGGCGCAACGCGACGAGCCCGACGTGCTCGACGCCTGGGACGACCCCGACGACCACTTCGTGCCACCGGAGCCGCCGCCGCTCCCGCGTCTCGAGCCGCCGCGCCTGCTCGCCTGGGCCGGGGTGTTCGGGGTGCCGGTCCTGGTCATCCTGCTCACCGTCTTGAAGATCACCATCCCCCCGTTCGGTGACCTGCTGTGTCTGGCATGGTTCGTGGGCGGGTTCGGTTATCTCGTGGCGACGATGCGCCGTGACGAGGATCCCAACGACTGGGACGACGGCGCACGCCTCTAGCCGCAAGACAAGTGGGCAGCCGAGACAGGAGAAAAACGGTGCAGCACGAGACGGTCGAGATCAGCGGCCACCTGATCGACTCCGGGATCCTCTCCCGCGTCCTCGACGACATCCGTGAGTACGACGGTGACTGGGTCATCGACCGGTTCGACGTCGGTCACGAGGCGGCGGACCTTTCCCACGCCACCGTCACGGTCTCCACCGAGGACGAGGAGTCCCTCCAGCGGCTGCTGATGCGGCTGCAGACCCGCGGCGTCAACCAGGTCAACCCAGGTGAGGCGTCGGTCCTCGAGGTGGAGCAGGACGGGGTCTTCCCGGACGGCTTCTACTCCTCGACCAACCTGGTCACCCGGGTGCGGATCGAGGGTCACTGGCTGGTCGTGGACAACCCGGAGATGGACTGCGGGCTGATCGTGGACGACTCCGTCACCCCGCCACGGGTCTACACGCTCCCGATGGCCGACGTGAAGGCCGGGATGCAGGCGGTCTGTGGTGCGGACGGGATCCGGGTCGAGACCCCGATCTCCAGGGACCCCGGCGAGACGTTCGGGTTCATGGAGTCCGACGTGTCCAGCGAGAAGCCGCAGGCGTTGCTGGTGCGACAGGTGGCCGAGGGGATCCGCGAGGCGAAGGCCGCCGGCCAGAAGGTGCTGTGGGTCGGTGGCCCCGGCGTCGTACACACCGGAGCGGCGCCGGCGATGGTCGAGCTGGTCAACGCCGGGTACGTCGACGTACTGTTCGCCGGCAACGCGCTGGCCACCCACGACATCGAGGCGGCCCTCTACGGCACCTCTCTGGGTGTCGACCTGGCGCTGGGCCGCGGTGTCGAGCACGGCCACGAGCACCACATCCGGGCGCTGAACACGATCCGCAAGTGCGGCTCGATCAAGGCCGCCGTCGACCAGGGCGTCCTGACCGGCGGGATCATGCATGCGCTGGTCACCGGGGAGAAGACGTTCGTGCTGGTCGGCTCGGTGCGCGACGACGGCCCGCTCCCGGACGTCTACACCGACGTCATCGAGGGCCAGCGTGCGATGCGTGCCGCGCTCCCGGACGTCGGCTTCTGCCTGATGGTCGCGACCATGCTGCACTCGGTCGGCACCGGCAACATCCTGCCGGCCTCGATCCCGCTGGTGTGCGTGGACATCAACCCCGCCACGGTCACCAAGCTCGCGGACCGCGGCTCCTCCCAGGCACGCGGCATCGTCACCGACGTGGGCTTGTTCATCGAGCAGCTGGCCGGCGAGCTGGTCGAGGGCTACCGCCAGCGTTGAGATCTGCCTGACGCACCGTTCAGATGTGCCTTGCGCACCGTCGAGACCAAGCCCTCCGCCGGTCGAGCAGGGCGCCCTGGCGCCCGACGTCGAGACCAAGCCAGTCGAGACCGCCCAGTCAGCTGTCGGGCGGCC
>JBBSVL010000040.1:0-13426 GCA_038233595.1 Propionibacteriales bacterium
GTTCACCAGCACGTCGAGCGAGCCGTGGCCGGCCACGATGGCCTCGACCAGCGCGGCGACCGCCTCGGGGTCGCGGACGTCGCACACCCGGTGCTCCGAAGCGCCGAACGGCGCTGAGGGCGACCGCGCACAGGTGACCACCGTCGCACCGGCTGCGAGGAGCTGCCGGGTGATGCCGAGCCCGACACCACGCGCTCCCCCTGTCACCAGCGCGACCCGGCCGTCCAGGTCGAGGGAGAGGCTCATCCTGCTAGGCTACCAAGCAAACGTTAGGTTTGGTGACCATGGGCATCTCCGCCACGCTCCGGGACGACGGCACCCGGGTGATCACGATGAGCTACCCACCGGTCAACGCGTTGCCGGTCCAGGGCTGGTTCGACCTGGCAGCCGCGCTCGACGAGGCCGGCCAGGACCAGTCCACCCACGTCGTCGTGCTCCGGGCCGAGGGCAAGGGCTGGAACGCCGGCGTCGACATCAAGGAGATGCAGCAGACCAGTGGCTTCGAGGCACTGATCGGCGCCAACCGGGGCTGCTTCGCGGCCTTCAAGGCGGTCTACGAGTGCGCGGTGCCGGTGATCGCCGCGGTTCACGGGTTCTGTCTGGGCGGCGGCGTCGGACTGGTCGGCAACGCCGACTGCGTCGTTGCCGCCGACGACGCCTACTTCGGCGTACCCGAGGTCGACCGGGGCGCCCTGGGCGCCGCCACGCACCTGGCCCGGCTGGTGCCACCCCACCTGATGCGCACCCTCTACTTCACCGGCCGCACCATCACCGCGCAGCAGCTGGTCCCGCACGGCAGCGTCCTGGAGGTGGTCCCCCGCGAACGGCTCGACGGCGCCGCCCTCGCGGTGGCCGCGGAGATCGCGCGCAAGGACACCCGGGTGGTCCGGATGGCCAAGGAGGCGATCAACGGCATCGACGTGGTCGACGTCAACCGCAGCTACCGCTTCGAGCAGGGGTTCACCATGGAGCTCAACCTCCTCGGCGTCTCCGACCAGCACCGCGACGCCTTCGCCGGCACCGACAAGGCGGGCCGCTCGTGAAGCAGATGCGCGACAAGGTGATGACGATCGAGCAGGTGGTCGCCACGATCGAGGACGGGATGACGCTCGGCATCGGCGGGTGGGGCTCACGGCGCAAGCCGATGGCTCTGGTGCGCGGCATCCTGCACAGCGACGTCAAGGACCTCACCGTGGTGTCGTACGGCGGCCCCGACGTCGGACTGCTCCTGGCAGCCGGCAAGGTCAAACGGCTGGTCTTCGCCTTCGGCACCCTCGACTCGGTCCCGCTGGAGCCGTTGTTCCAGCGCGCCCGGCAGGAGGGCGCCGCCGCGTTCACCGAGTGGGACGAGGGCATGCTGCAGACCGGTTTGCGCGCCGCGGCCCAACGAGTGCCGTTCCTGCCGATGCGAGCCGGCCTCGGCTCTGCAGTCCTCGACGAGGACCCCACGTTGCGCACCGTCACCAGTCCGTACGACGACGGTGAGGTGCTGGTTGCCGTGCCTGCCCTTCGGCTCGACGTCGCCCTGGTCCACCTGAACCGGGCCGACCGGCACGGCAACGCCCAGTACCTCGGGCCGGACCCGTACTTCGACGACGTGTTCTGCCTGGCCGCCGACCGGGCCTACGTCTCCACCGAGCAGGTCATCGACACCGCCGGGCTGACCCTCGATGCGCCCCTCCAGTCCCTGCTGGTCAACCGGACGATGGTCGACGGGGTGGTGGAGACGCCGAACGGCGCCCATTTCACGACCTGCACGCCGACGTACGAACGCGACGAGCCCTTCCAGCGGGCCTACGTCGCCGCAGCCAAGGATCCGGAGGCCTGGCCGGCCTTCGAGCAGCGGTTCCTCGCCGGCAGCGAGCAGGACTACCAGGCCGCGGTGGCCGCCTTCCACGCCGAGGACCCACGATGACCACGGCAGCACTCGAGGACTGCACCCGGTCGGAGGTCTGCGCCGTTGTGATCGCTGACGCGTTCGCGGACCCCGTCAACGGACGAACCGAGATCATCGGCAGCCCGATGGGGCTGCTTCCCACCCTCGGGGCCCGGCTGGCCAGGCTGACCAGCAACCCCGACCTGGTGCTGACCGACGGCGAGGCCCGGATCCTGGCCGGTGTCCCCCCGCTCGGCGCCATCGGGGCGGGGGTCCAAGAGATGACGGAGGGCTGGATGCCGTTCCGGCTGGTGCTGGAGGCCGTCGTACCGAACGGTCGCCGGCACGTGATGATGGGCGCCAGCCAGGTCGACCGTGAGGGCAACCAGAACATCTCGGCGATCGGCGACTGGGCACGGCCCGACCGGATGCTGCTCGGTGTGCGCGGTGCTCCCGGCAACACCGTGAACGACCGCACGTCGTACTGGGTGCCTCGGCAGAGCGCGCGGGTCTTCGTCGAGCAGGTCGACGTCGTCTGCGGCGTCGGCCGTCGGCGTGCCGAGGCGGCCGGTCCCGCTGCAACCCGGTTCCACGACCTGCACCGGCTGGTCACGAACCTCGCGGTCTACGACTTCGCCGGCCCGGGCGGCACCGTCCGGCTGGTCAGTGTGCACCCGGGCGTGACCGTCGAGGAGTGCCAGGATGCATCGAGCTTCCCGCTCCACACAGCAGCCGACGTACCCCAGACCCGCGAGCCCACCACGGAGGAGCTGGTCCTGATCCGCGAGGTGCTCGACCCGACGAAGCTGCGCGAGCGTGAGGTACCCAACACGAAGGCGACACCGTGATCGACCAGCTGCTCCGGACCCCGTTCACCGACCTCGTCGGCGTACGCCACCCAGTCGTGCAGACCGGCATGGGATGGGTCGCCGGCCCGCGCCTGGTGGTCGGTACGGCGAACGCCGGCGGGCTGGGCATCCTCGCCTCCGCCACCATGTCCTACGACGAGCTGGAGCATGCGGTCACCGAGGTGAAGCGCCGCACCGACCAGCCGTTCGGGGTCAACCTGCGTGCCGACGCCTCGGACGCCGCGCAGCGGGTCGACCTGCTGATCGGGCAGGGCGTCAAGGTGGCGTCGTTCGCGCTGGCGCCCAAGCGGGAGATGATCGCCAAGCTCAAGGACCACGGAGTGGTGGTGCTCCCGTCGGTCGGTGCCGCGCGGCACGCCGAGAAGGTGGCCGGCTGGGGAGCCGACGCGGTGCTGGTCCAGGGCGGTGAGGGCGGTGGCCACACCGGGCCGGTGCCCACCACCCTGCTGCTGCCGACGGTGCTCGACGCGGTCGACATCCCGGTCGTGGCGGCAGGTGGCTTCTTCGACGGTCGCGGGCTGGCCGCCGCGCTCTCCTACGGTGCCGCGGGGGTCGGGATGGGCACGAGGTTCCTGCTGACCCGGGACTCGACGGTCCCCGACGCCGTCAAGCAGGAGTACCTCGCCAGGACCCTGACCGACACCGTGGTGACCGACAAGGTCGACGGGATGCCGCACCGGATGCTGCGCACGAAGCTGGTCGAGGAGCTCGAAGAGGCCAGTGCGCTCCGGCGGCTCGGCCCGACCGCACGGCGCACCCTCGGGTTCAAGAAGATGAGCGGGACGTCGTGGCGCGAGCTGGTCACCGACGCACGCGCGATGAAGCGGGGATCGGACCGTTCCTGGTCCCAGATGCTGCTCGCCGCCAACACCCCGATGATGCTGAGGTCCGGCCTGGTCGACGGCGACACCACAGCAGGTGTGCTCGCCTCCGGGCAGGTCGTGGGAGTGATCGACGATCTGCCCAGCTGCGAGGAGCTCGTGGAGCGCGTGGTCACCCAGGCGGCCGCCGAGCTGAGCCGCACCCATGGCTATCTGGTCTGACCGGCGTTTCAGGCCACGCACTTCTTCAGCTGAGGGATGACCTTCTGCAGCGCGGCGTCGTCCGCCTTCGACTCCTTGTACTTCTGGTTTCCGGCGACGAGTGCCTTCAGGGCCGCATCGGACACCTTGGAGTCCGCGAAGATCTTACCGGCGCAGTCGGACTGCTTCTTGGTCAGCTTGGTGGACTGACCGGCGGCCCGGTTGCTCTGCGCCCCCTTCTGGAGCGCCTTGGACACGTCGTCCGCGGAGGGCCGGCTGCTGCCACAGGCCGCCGTGGCGAGCAGCAACGCCACCGCGAGGCAGGCACCCAGCTTCTTCATCATCACGTCTGCACCCGGTTCGTCTCCGGCCGGGACGGGCCCCGGCGCACCCGAAGAACCTACCGGGCACACCGCTGCCCTGGGTCACACCCGCCGCTGGTACTGGACCTCCCGGCCCAGCACCCGGTAGCCGAGCGCCGCGTTGACGGCGATCATGTGGGCGTTCGACTCCGCGTTCCAGGTGTCCACCGACTCCAGGTCCGGCTCGTCGCGGGCGAGCCGGAGCACCATCTCCGCCTTCAGCCGCATCGCCAACCGATGACCACGATGAGCCGCCACCACGCTGGTGTCGTGCTGCTCGGAGTGCGCCGGCCGCTCGCCGTCGACGACGACAACGGTGTGGCCGACGAGCTCGCCGGTCTCCCGGTGTCGTGCGAGGAGTCGGTGCAGCCGGAACCCGGACGCGAGCTGCGCGCTCTCATAGTCCCGGATCCGCTCGGGCGGGTAGGCCTCGTCCTCGAGCTCCAGGTCGTCAGTCGGAGCGTCGTTGATCGAGGCCGTCATCTCGGCGACGGCATCGACCATGTCCTCCGGGGTGCGGCCGGCGCTGCTGACCAGCTCGTACTGCGTCCCTGCCCGGGCCGCGTCGACGCGCAGTGCCCGCACCACGTCCAGGTCGACATCGGCGTAGTGCATCCGTCGCTGGATCGCCTGTGACTTCCTCGCAAAGCCCGTGGCCGCGGCGAAGCCATCGACCCCCGACGAGTCCCACCCGTCGATCCCGACCAGGCCTCGGCCCATCCCCGCGGCGAGCTGCAGGAGCAGGTCCAGCGCCCGGGTGCCGTGCCCGCGCCGACGATGCTCGGGATGGACGGCCAGCCCGAGCCACGCCAGGTCGCGGTTGTCCCACTCGCTCGTGGCGATGCTGGCCAGACCGACCGGAGTGCGCCCGTCGTACGCCAGGTACCAGCGGTCCACCTCGCCGTCCCAGCCGTGCCGCATCTCCATCTCCAGGCGGTACGCCGTCAAGGGGTGCAACCACGGGCTGTCAGCGTCGTGGTGGGCGTTCTCGATCCCGACCGCGAGCCGGATCGCGCCCACGTCGTCCGGGCCGAACTGTCGCAGCTCCATGGTGGAAGAGTCCCGCAGCAGGTCCGGCCGCGCATCCCGGTATCTGCGAGACAGGGTCCTACCGGTCGGCCGCGACCAGTGGGTCGGCAAGGATCTCGGCGAACGCGAGCTCGGCAGCGCCCAGCAGCGCGGAGTCCTTGCCCAGTGCGGGGGCGACCAGCTGGACGGTGCGCGTCGGTGCCTCCAGGGCGTACTCGACCACCGCCGCCTCCAGCTCGGCCCGGGCGACCTCGAGGATCTCGCTGAGCCATCCGCCCACCAGGACGCGTTGCGGGTTCAGGGTGTTGAGCAGGCCGGCGATGGCCCGGCCGAGCTGTCCGGCGACCTCGCGGACCGCGGTCAGGGCACGCACGTCACCGTCCCGCGCGTCGCCGAAGACCTCGGCAACGGCGGCCTCGGTCAGCGGAAGCGGCCGACCGGCGAGCGTCAGCATCGCTCCTCCACCGATGTAGGTCTCCGTGCACCCGCGCTTGCCGCAGTGGCACAGCGCCCCGGAAGGGTCCAGCACGTTGTGGCCGATCTCACCGGCGTGGCCGTCATGGCCGAGCAGGGGCGTTCCGCCGATGATGATCCCGGCACCCACCCCGATCCGGAGCATCAGGTAGACGACGTCGTCGCAACCGCGAGCGCTGCCGCGCTGGTGCTCGGCGAGCACGGCCAGGTCCGCGTCGTTCCCCACGGTGACCGGCACCCCCCTGGGCGCGATCTCCGCGAGGAGGTCCCCCAGCGGGGCGTCCTTCCAGCCGAGGTTGGGTGCCACCCCGACGCGACCGGTGCGCCGGTCCACGGTGCCGGGCACGCTGACCCCGATCCCGCCCGGTCGCGCATCGGGACAGCCGGCTCGGGACAGCAGCGGGATCGCGTCCACGATGCGTTGCGCGACCAGGGCCGGGGTGGTCGGCTCCTTCCCGGTCCTGAGCACCTCGCGGGCGAGGATGTCGCCACCGAGACCGACCGCAGCCACCGTCATGTGGTCGACGTCGATGTCGACGGCGACCGCGAAGGGGCCACCTCGGTGCGGGACCACGACGTGCGAGGGTCGACCGACGCCGCCTCCGCCGGTGGGAACGACCTCCTGGAGCAGGCCGAGCTGGGTCAGGTCGCCGACCAGTGACCCCACCGTGGAGCGGCTGACCGCGAGCCGCTGGGTCAGCTCGGCCCGGGTCAGGGCGCCGTCGCGGTGGATCTGAGCCAGGACCAGGGACAGGTTGTGTCGCCGGATCTCGTCCGGACGCGCGGCCGAACCTGCACCCCTGGCCATCGGGGTCAGTTGCGTGCCGAACGACGGCGGGAGAGCGCGTCGACGGCGGCGGCCAGGAGCAGTACGATGCCGGTGATCACCTGCTGGTACTCCACCCCCAGGTTCGGCTTGAGTCCGAGCCCGTTCGGGATGATCACGATCACCAGGGCACCGATGATCGCGTCACGGGGCTTTCCGCGGCCACCGAAGAGCGAGGTGCCGCCGATGACGGCCGCGGCCACCGCGAACAGCAGGATGTTGCCGGCGCCGAGGTCCAGTGAGACCGAGTGCGAGGTGGACGCGAGAAGGATGCCGCCCAGCGCGCCGAACGACGAGCACAGCGTGAACGCGGTGACCTTGATGTGCACCACGTCGATGCCGGCGCGGCGCGCCGCCTCGGAGTTGCCGCCGGTGGCGTACAGGTGTCGACCCCAGGTGGTCTTGGTCAGCGCGATGGTGCAGATGATCATCAGGGTGATCGCGATGACGGCGGCCCACGGGATGCCGTTGATCACCAGGTAGTCGTTGGTGTTCCGGTTCTGGTTGGCCAGGTAGGTCAGCACGATCCCGAGGACCGCGATCACTCCGCCACGCAGCAGGACCAGGCTGAGCTGGTCGGCGGCCAGACCCGCGCGCTGTGCCCGCACGGACTTGAGCAGGGTGAAGCCGAGATAGCCGCTCACCACCACGATCGTGAACACCCAGCTCCACAGGGCAGACAGGTTGGAGTTCGCCAGGCCGTACCAGAGCGGGTAGTTGGTCGTCCCCAGCGCCTGTGAGCTCAGTGCGAAGAGCAGCACGCCCTGCCAGGCCAGGAACAGAGCCAGCGTGACGACGAAGCTGGGGATGCCGACCTTGGCAACCATGAACCCAGTGAAGACGCCGACAGCCGCGCCGAGAGCCACCGCCGCGACCATGGCCAGCACCACGTGCTTGTCCAGGTTGGTCAGGATGATGGCCAGCCCGATGACCACCACCACCGCGCCGCTGTAGGCCTTGAGCCACACGGCCAGTGCGACCGCTGCCACCATGGAGAGGACCAGGGCCCAGAACAGGAACCCGGGCAGGGCGTCGTGCAGGTTTCCGGAGAAGATCGCTCGAGCAGCGAAGCCGGCACACATCCCGCCGGTGGTGCCTGCCGAGAGATCGATCTCACCGAGCAGCAGCACGAAGACCAGGCCGAGGCCGATCACCGCGATGTAGGCGCCTTGCCCCGGCAGGTTCCCGATGTTGTTCTTCGACAGGAAGCGGCCGCTGACCTGGCTGAAGATGACCACCAGCACGACCAGGCCGAGGACCGACGGCAGCGCGCCTGGCTCACCGGACCGGAGCCGGTTGAAGTAGGAGCCGAAGGCGTTGCCGACGCTGCGACGCTCGATATCCAGGGAGAAGCTCGTGCCTCGCTCCTGGTTCGCCCCACTGGGCTTGGTCTCCACGTTGGAGGACATGGGCTCCCTCTAGATGTTCGCGTTGGTGGTGGCCGGGGCGAGACCGACGTCGCCGCTGCGCCCGGCGGTGATCAGCTCGACTATCTGCGTCGTGCTGCTGTCCCTGGTCAGCACCTCGGCCGCGACCCGGCCCAGGTAGAGCGCCGCGACCCGGTCGGCGACCTCCATCACGTCGTTCATGTTGTGCGAGATCAGTACGACGCCGAGCCCCTGGTCGGCCAGCCGGCGGACCAGGTCCAGCACCTGGCGCGTCTGCGCGACCCCGAGCGCGGCGGTCGGCTCGTCAAGGAAGACGACCTTGCTGTTCCACAGCACCGCCTTCGCGATGGCCACCGTCTGTCGTTGACCGCCCGACAGGTTCGCCACCAGCTGGCGCACCGAGGAGACGGTCTTCACCGACAGCCCGATCAGCGCATCGCGGGCCTGGCGCTCCATCTCACCGTCGGCGAGGAAGCCGAAGCGGCGGATCTCCCTGCCCAGGAACATGTTCTGGGTGATGTCGAGGTTGTCGGCGAGGGCAAGGTCCTGGTAGACGAACTCGATGCCGAGCGCGGTTGCGACCCGCGGGTCGGTGATGGTGACCGGGTTCCCCTCGAACTTGACCTCACCACTGTCGATGCCGTTGATCCCCGCGATGCACTTGACCAGGGTCGACTTCCCGGCTCCGTTGTCACCCACCAGCGCGGTCACCTCACCCGGGTAGACGCTCAGGTCCACGTCGTGCAGCACGTGGACCGGCCCGAAGCTCTTGTTCAGCTTGGTGATCTCGAGGATGGGCTGGCTCACGGGTGTCACCCTCCGGGTGCTCGCTGGTCGTCTGGTCGGCCGATGATGGCCGGACGGGTCGCCGTCCGGCCCTCATCGACACGGGTGCAGGGCGTGGAGCGGTGCTACTTGAGCCCGACCTTGCTGCAGGCCGAGGTGATGTTCTTGCAGATCTCTGCCTTGGTGAGTGCGCCGGCCTTCACGACGTCACCCAGGTTTGCCTGCGTGATCACCTCCGAGGGCAGGAGCAGCGCCTTGATCTTGTGGTTGGGAGCCTGCGGGTCGGCGAAGTCGGTCAGCGTCAACCCGGACGCCGAGACGTTCTTGCCCTGGATCAGGGCGATGGCCAGCTTGGCCGCAGCCTGGGCCTCCAGCTTGACGTTCTTGAAGATCGTCATGCTCTGCTGGCCGTTCACGATGTTCTGCAGACCCTCGACGCCCGAGTCCTGGCCGGTGACGGCTACGTGGCCGGCGAGTCCGTTGGTCTTCAGCACACCGATGACCGCGTTGGCGATGTCGTCGTTGGCAGCCAGCACGCCGTCGACCTTGCCGCCGTTGGCGGTCAGGGCCTGGGTGAACGTGGGTGCCGCGTTCTCGACCTTCCAGCCCTTGACGACGGACTCGGAGATGATCTTCAGCTTGCCCGACTGCTGCAGCGGGTCCAGCACCTCGTGGGCGCCCTTCTTGAACAGCACCGCGTTGTTGTCGACGTCGGTGCCGCCGTCCATCATCATGATCTGCGGGTTCTTGACCCCGGACTTGTTCAGGCAGTCGACCAGGGTCTGGCCCTGCAGCTTGCCGACGTCCTCGTTGTCGAAGGACACGTAGTAGCCGGCGCTGCCGCCAAGGTTGACCCGGTCGTAGTCGATGACCTTCACACCGGCCTTGGCGGCCTGCTTCTCGACGCCCGCACCGGAGGGCGCGTCGATCGAGTCGATGATCAGCACCTTGACGCCCTCGCCGATCATGCTCTGCGCGATCGAGGCGAACTTGCTGGTGCTGCCACCAGCGTTCTGGATGTCGGGGGTGATCCCGGCGGCCGAGAGCGCCTTCTGCAGCAGCGGCTTGTCGTAGAGGGTGTAGCGGGTCGAGGAGGTGGTGTCGGGAAGGATCACCCCGACCTTGCCCTTGACCTTGGCCGTCGAGCCGCTCGAAGCGGGTGCCGACGCAGCGCTGGTGGGCGGGTTCGTCAGGCTGCACGCCGCCGAGACGTTCTTGGCGGAGGACTTGGTGCTGTTGTTGCTGGAGCCGCTCGATCCGCTGGAGCCGCACGCGCTCAGGGTGAGTGCGGCTGCGATGCTGAGCGTGGCGAGTGAGGCAGTTGTCTTGCGCATGCAGTCGCGCCTTCCCGGGGTTGTGACGAGGGCCGGTGCCGGTCGTCCGATGTGATGTTGCACGTTATGTTTCGAGCGCGAACATATACGCTGGCACCACCCCAGGGCCAGAGGTTGCAACGACTTCGTTACCTGACGTACACATTTCCCGGCGTGCTCAGAGCCGTTCGATGATCGTCACGTTGGCCTGGCCACCGCCCTCGCACATCACCTGGAGACCGTAGCGACCGCCGGTGCGCTCCAGCTCTGCGAGCAGCGTGGTCAGCAGCCGGGCTCCGGTGGCACCGATCGGATGGCCCAGCGCGATCCCGCCGCCGTTGACGTTGACCCGGCCGCGGTCGACCCCGGTCTCCTTCGCCCAGGCGAGGACGACGCTGGCGAACGCCTCGTTGCACTCGAAGAGGTCGATGTCGTCGATCGACATCCCGGACTTCTCCAGCGCGTGCTTCGTGGCCCGGATCGGTCCCGTGAGCATCCACACCGGGTCGTCACCCAGCACCGACAGGTGGTGCACCCGGGCACGCGGCGTGAGCCCGTGGTCGCGGACCGCGCGCTCGGACGCAACCAGCACCGCGCTCGCCGCGTCGCTGATCTGCGAGGCCACAGCGGCGGTGATCCGCCCGCCCGGTGTCAGCGGTCGCAACCCGGCCATCACCGCCGGACTGGTGTCGCGACGGGGACCCTCGTCGGTGCTGAGGTCCCCCACCGGCTCGATCTGCCCGGTGAACCGGCCCTCGTCGGTCGCGCGGATCGCCTTGAGGTGCGAGGAGTAGGCAAACTCCTCCATCTCCACCCGGCTGATCTCCCACTTCTCCGCGATCATCTCGGCGGACCGGAACTGCGACACCTCCTGGTGCCCGTAGCGGTCGACCCAACCCGGGGACTCCGCGACCGGGGTCGTGAAGCCGTACTGCTGACCGACCAGCATCGCCGAGGCGATCGGGATCGCCGACATGTTCTGCAACCCGCCGGCGACCACGAGATCCTGGGTCCCGGACATCACGCCCTGAGCGGCGAAGTGGACTGCCTGCTGCGAGGAGCCGCACTGCCGGTCGATGGTCACTCCCGGCACGTGGTCGGGAAGCCCGGCCACCAACCACGCCGTACGCGCCACGTCGCCCGCCTGGGAGCCGATCGTGTCGCAGCACCCCATCACCACGTCGTCCACGGCCCCGGGGTCGACACCGGTGCGGCGCATCAGCGCCGAGAGCACGTGCGCACCCAGGTCGGCGGAGTGCATCGCGGAAAGCGCTCCCCCGCGCCTCCCCACGGGGGTGCGTACCGCGTCCACGATGAAAGCTTCAGGCATGGGTGACCTCGTCTCCTTGGATGGATGCTCGCGGGCGCCCGCGGCCGTGAACACGTCCGGCCAGGCCCCGCGGTCGCTTGGGCGGCGCGTCGGCCCGAGAAGGCCCTGCCGCGAGACCGCCGCTGGGGCCGCCGCGGCCAAGCCCTCTTACGCTCCCTCCGGGGCATCGCCGGTCGCGCCCACGGCCGAGCACACTCACTTCGCGACCCCGTCGAGCAGGATCGACAGGTACTGGTCCGCCACCTCGTCGGCCGACATGGAACCTCCGGGGCGGTACCACTTCACAGCCACCCAGACGGTGTCCCGGATGAACCGGAAGACCAGCTCGGCGTCGAGGTCGGGTCGCAGCGCGCCCTCGCTGCGGCCCAGCTCCAGCAGTGTCATCCAGACCTGGCGGAACTGCCGGTTGCGGTCGGCGAGGTAGCCGAACCGCTCGAAGCCGAGGAGGTACGTCGCCTCGTTCTGGAAGATCGCCACCTCGGAGTGGTGCTGGTCGATGGCCTCGAAGGAGAGCCGGACGATCCGCTCGACCTTGGTGCGGCTGTCCAGGTCGGCCGCCATCACCTCGTCGTACCGCCGGAACAGCTCGGTCTGGAACGACGAGAGGATCTCATCGACCATCGACTCCTTGGATTCGAAGTGGTGGTAGAGGCTTCCCGACAGGATCCCGGCGGCGTCGGCGATGTCACGCACCGTGGTGTTCTTGAAGCCGCGCTCGGCGAACAGCTCTGCGGCGATCGCGAGCAGCTGCTCCCTGCGGGTGCTAGGCATGCTGGCTGCTCACGGAGACCACCTCGCCCGTCAGGTACGACGAGTAGTCGCTGGCCAGGAACACGATCACGTTGGCCACCTCCCAGGGCTCGGCGGCGCGACCGAAGGCCTCGCGCTGCTTGAGGTCGTCGAGCAGATCGTCAGAGGTGACCTTGGCCAGGAACGGGTGCATCGCCAGCGACGGGGACACCGCGTTGACCCGGATCCCGTGCGCGGCCACGTCGAGTGCGGCGCAACGGGTCAGCGCCATCACCCCGGCCTTGGCTGCGGCGTAGTGCGCCTGCCCCTCCTGGGCACGCCAGCCGACCACCGAGGCGTTGTTGACGATGACGCCCTTCCTGCCCGAGGCAACCATCCGCTGCGAGGCGGCACGGACGCACCGGAAGGTGCCGGTCAGGGTGATGTCGAGGACCTTGGTCCACTGCTCGTCGGTCATCTCCAGCACACTCGCGGTTCCGCCGAGGCCGGCATTGTTGACCAGCACGTCGACACCACCGAGCTCGTCGGCGGCGTCGAGCAGGGCGCCGACCTGAGCCTCGTCGGTGACGTCGCAGACCCGGGTTCGGACCCGGTCGGCACCGAACTCCGCACCCAGCGCCAGGTCGGCCTCGGCCAGCCGGCGCTCGTGGGTGTCGCCGACGACGACCGCTCTCGCGCCCTCCTCGAGCATCCGTCGTACGACGGCCGCGCCGATGCCGGCTCCCGCACCGGCGGTCACCACGACGACCTTCCCCACCATCAGGTCGTGGGCCGGGACGTAGTCCGGCGCGGGTTGTTCGGGGCGTCTCACGGTCACTGGCGAACCTCACTCGGGCGGGTCCCGCTCGGTCGGACTTGCTTGGGCAGGCCGAGCACGCGCTCGGCGAGGATGTTGCGCTGGATCTCGTTGGAGCCGCCGTAGATGGTGTCGGCGCGGCTGAACAGGAACAGCCGCTGCCACTCGTCCAGGGGGTAGTCGTCGTCGTCAGATCGGGCAGGGGCCACGAGCGAGTCGGCCCCACGGACCTGCATAGCGATCTCACCGAGGGTGCGGTGCCAGGTGGCCCACAGCAGCTTGCTGACCGAGGCCTGACCCGACGACCTGGTCTGCTCTGAGGTCTCGGACAGGGTGCGCAGCGCGTGCAGCCGGATCACCTCCAGCTCAACGGCGGCACGGGCCAGCCGGTCGCGGAGCACCAGGTCGTCCCAGGCGCCGTTGTCCTTGGCGACCTCGACCAGCCGGGCGAGCTCACGGGCGTAGCCGACCTGCTGGCCGATGGTCGAGACGCCTCGCTCGAAGCCCAGCGTGCCCATCGCAACCGCCCAGCCGTCGCCGGGCTCGCCGACGACCAGGTCGACCTCGGTGCGGGCGCCGCTGAAGAACACCTCGTTGAACTCGGA
>JBBSVL010000041.1:0-13260 GCA_038233595.1 Propionibacteriales bacterium
CACCGTCCGGAAGGCCCGTACCCTGGCCCGCCGGGTGGGCAAGCCGGTCGTCGACCTGACCAGGCAGCACACGACGGTGTCGGTGGAGCGCGCCACGCTGCGCCTGGCGGGGCTCTCCGGCGCGGACGCCGAGGGCACGCCGTGGGTCAACGGGCTGCTCGACGCGGTCCGCGCCGACGTGGGGCTGGAGCACGGCATCGCGTTGCCTGTGTGGGACGCGATGTTGCGTGGTGAGGCCGAGGATCTGACCACCCTGGCCCAGAAGGCCGCGGCCGGGTCGGTGCGCTTCCGGCTGCCCGAAGGTCGCGAACGCAGCCGCGCCGCGACCGCCGCTCGCAGGCAGGTCGGCGCCGGGATGCGTTCGATCGACCGGCGCCGCAAGGAGCGCGAGCGGATGATCGCGAAGATCGGCGATGCTCCTCGCGCACCGTGGATCTACCTGATCGTTGCCACCGGAGACATCTACGAGGACATCCCACAGGCGCAGCAGGCCGCGCGCGAGGGGGCCGACGTGATCGCGGTGATCCGCTCGACCGGTCAGTCCCTGCTCGACTATGTGCCGGAGGGCGCGACCCGGGAGGGGTACGCCGGCACCTACGCCACGCAGGAGAACTTCCGGCTGATGCGGGCTGCACTGGACGAGTCCAGCAGGGAGCTCGGTCGCTACGTCCGGCTGACCAACTACGCCTCGGGGCTGTGCATGCCGGAGATCGCTGCGCTGGCGGGCCTCGAGCGGCTGGACATGATGCTCAACGACTCGATGTACGGCATCCTCTTCCGTGACATCAACCCGGTCCGCACCTTCGTCGACCAGCGGTTCAGCCGGCAGGTCCATGCCCGGGCCGGGATCATCATCAACACCGGCGAGGACAACTACCTGACCACGGCCGACGCGGTCGAGGCTGCGCACACGGTGACGGTGTCCCAGCTTCTCAACGAGTACTTCGCCAAGGAGGCCGGCCTCGAGGACTGGCAGCTCGGGCTGGGTCATGCGTTCGAGATCCAGCCCGACGTACCGGACTCCTTCCGGCTGGAGCTGGCCCACGCCCTACTGGCCCGTGAGCTCTTCCCGAAGGCTCCGCTTAAGTGGATGCCGCCGACCCGGCACATGACCGGCGACGTCTTCCGTGGCTACCTGCTGGACGGTTTCTTCAACCTCGCCGGCGCACTCACCGGGCAGAGCATCCTGCTGGTCGGGATGATGACCGAGGCGGTCGTCACACCCTGGCTCTCCGACCGCGACCTGGCCCTGCAGAACGTTCGCTACGTGCTCGACGCTGCAGGGAAGCTGGGCGAGGACTTCCATCCCGCACCCGACGGCTTCATCGCCGAGCGGGCCCGCACGGTGCTCTGCGAGGCGATCGACCTGCTGGAGCGGATCACCGCGGAGCCCCGGCTGGCCGGGCGACCTCCGCTCTTCTCTGCTATCGCCGACGGCACCTTCGGACTGATGAAACGCCCACCCGAAGGCGGCCGCGGCCTGGACGGTGTGGCCCGCAAGTCCAGCGAGTACCTGAACCCGGCCACCGAGCTCCTGGAGGAGGGGTGATGGCGGGCAAGAAGCTGCTGCGCCCCTACGGCGACACCACGGGCGACGGCATGGTTCAGGTCTCGTTCACCCTGCCCCTGTCCTCGCTCGGACCGCACGACAAGATCGCGGCGGGCGCAGCGGTCCAGCTCGCCAACAAGATGGGCATCGACCCGGCGTTCGTCGCCCACAGCAGGCCGATGGGACCCGACTTCACGTTCTTCGTGGTCTACGGCCGGGTGAACCACCTGGTCGACCCGTCGCTGGTGGAGGTCGTGGAGCGCGACTACCCGTTGTTGACCCCCAAGGAGGTCAATGTCGCGGTCAAGAGCTCGCTCCGTCGCCGGTTGGTGGTCGTGGGCGGATGCATCGGCACGGATGCGCACACGGTCGGCATCGACGCGATCTTGAACATCAAAGGGTTCGCGGGGGAGAAGGGGCTGGAGTACTACCGGGAGCTGAAGGTGGTGAACCTCGGCGCCCAGGTGGCGGTGCCTCAGCTCGTGGAGCGGGCCGTCGAGGAGCAGGCCGACGCGGTCCTGGTCTCGCAGGTGGTCACCCAGCGCGACGCGCACCTGCTCAACACCCGGGAGATGTCGGCAGCCTTTCGCGAGGCCTTCCCGGCAGCGTCGCGGCCCCTGCTGATCGTCGGCGGCCCCCGCTTCGATGAGTCGATGGCCACCGACCTGGGGGTCGACCGGGTCTTCGGACGAGGTACGACGCCGGGCGAGGTGGCGAGCTTCGTGGTGCACCGGGTCACCAACAGGCAGAATCCAGAGGCGGCGAGGCCGTGACACTGCACCGGGTCACCAACAGGCAGAATCCAGAGGCGGCGAGGCCGTGACACTGCACCAGGTCACCACCAGGCAGAATCCAGAGGCGCCGAGGCCGTGACACTGCACCAGGTCACCACCAGGCAGAATCCAGAGGCGCCGAGGCTCTGACACTGCACCAGGTCACCACCAGGCAGAACCAGAGACGCCGAGGCCGTGACACTGCACCGGGTCACCAACAGGCAGAATCCAGAGGCGGCGAGGCCGTGACACTGCACAAGGTCACAGGAAGGCAGGCATCGTGAGCGCAGAGGTCGGAACGACCGTCACGCATCGACGCTACGTCCCGTACAGCCACGCGCACTACGCCGGCAACCTGGTCGACGGCGCCTACTCCCTAGGCCTGTTCGGTGATGTCGCCACCGAGATGTGCATCCGCACCGACGGTGACGAGGGCCTGTTCGCGTCATACTCCGAAGTGCAGTTCCTGGCCCCGGTGCGCGCGGGTGACGTAGTGGCGGTCACCGCCGAGCTGGTCCGGGTGGGGCGGCGGTCCCGGGAGCTGAGCTTCGTCGCAGCGGTCGTGGCCCGCGGCGCCGCCGATCCGGGCTCGGAGTCGGCCGCTGCGATGCTTGACGAACCGATCGTGGCCACCACAGCCACGGGCACGGTCGTCGTACCAGGCTGAGTGGTGTGGGCCAAGTCGGCGTGTCCGGTCACGACACGCCGTCGGGAGCCCCTTTCCTCAGCGGATGTTCAGGTTCCAGACGCCTGCCTGACCTGCGGTTTTGCCACGTCTGCGCAGGTCAGGGAACTGTTGACAGCCATAGGGCAGGTGCTGGAAGAGTGCGCGTCGTTCCTCTAGGCAGAACGGCCTGATGGGCGTCGAGTGGCGGGTGTTGGTTCGGGTCGACAGCCACGACCAACGAGCAAACATGTGTCCCTCGGACGTGCACCGGGCCGGGAGGTCACGGGGGGAGATCGAGACCCAGTAGACAACGCGCGCGCATTGCCACGGCCAGTGGTGACGAGCACGGTCCGAAGGGTGTCGAACTCCCCCCGGTCCTGTCCGAGACACCCCGAGCGGTCGTCCCGGGGCACGCCGGTAGGGTTCCCCCGATGTCTCCCGCGCTGCTGATGGTCGTACCGACCTACAACGAGGCCGACAACATCTCGTGGCTCGTGGGCCGGATCCTGGCTGCAACTCCCTTCGCACACGTCCTGGTCGTCGATGACGGTTCTCCGGATGGGACCGGCGCCGTCGCCGACGGCCTGGCTTCTGGCGACGATCGTGTGAACGTGCTGCACCGGCCCACGAAGGGTGGCCTCGGGCAGGCCTACCTGCACGGCTTCCGCTGGGGCCTGGCTCGTGACTACGACGTTCTCGGTGAGATCGACGCCGACGGATCCCACCAGCCCGAGCAGCTGCCTGCCCTCCTCGCCGCCCTGGCGGATGCCGATCTGGTCATCGGCTCCCGATGGGTGCCGGGCGGGAAGGTCACCAACTGGGCGCTCTCCCGCAGGCTGCTCTCCCGAGGCGGTAACTTCTACATCCGGGTCCTGCTCGGGATCACGGTCCACGACGCCACCGCCGGCTACCGCCTCTTCCGTCGTACGACGCTGGAGCGGATCGAGCTCGACAACGTCTCGTCGATGGGCTACGTCTTCCAGGCCGATCTCGCCTTCCGTACGCTCCGAGCGGGCCTGCGCGTCGTCGAGGTGCCGATCGAGTTCGTCGAGCGGGTCCGGGGCGACTCGAAGATGACTCGTGACGTGGCCGCAGAGTCGCTGCGCAAGATCACCTTGTGGGGTCTGCACGAGCGACGGGACCAGGTCCGGCGCAGACTCGGAAGGCCGCGATGACCGCGAGCCGAGAAACAATACCGGCTGCTCACACGTTGGAACGGACATGAACGGTGACCTGGGCGTGCGCAGGAAGCGGCATCTGCCGTGGCTGCTGCTGGTCGCCTTCGTCGTGGTGCCCCTGGTCGAGATCTACGTGATCATCCAGGTCGGCCAGGTCATCGGCGCCTGGTGGACGATCCTGCTGCTGGTCGCCGACAGCGCCTTCGGCTCCTGGCTGGTCAAGCGCGAGGGCGGTCGGGCGTGGCGGGCGTTGCGCATCGCGCTCCAAGAGCATCGGATGCCGTCCCGGGAGCTGGCCGACGCGGTGCTGATCCTCACCGGTGGCATCTTGATGCTGACCCCGGGGTTCGTGCTCGACATCGTCGGCGCAGTCTTCATCCTGCCCTTCACCCGACCGCTCGGACGCCGGTTGCTCACCGGTCTGATCGGTCGCAAGCTGGTCGGGATGCCGGGCACCGGCTACACCGCCCCGACACAGGAACGGGCCACACAAGAACCTCGCCCCGGACCGGATGTGGTCCGAGGCGACGTCGTCGAGTGATCAGGAGCGGGTCTTGGTCTTCCGACGCGCCCGGTGCAGGTGTGCGGGTCCGATCTCGCCACCTCTGAGCAGCTCCAGCCGCTCGGTGAGGATGTCCTCGAGCTCTTTGACCGAGCGACGCTCGAGAAGCATGTCCCAGTGCGTGCGGACAGGCTTCACGGCCTTCTGCTCGGGCGTGATGCCGTCGACGGAGAGTGCCTCGGCACCGCAGCGTGGGCACTCCCAGACGGCCGGGATCTCGGCCTCGGTCGACATGGTGATCTCGAAGTGGTGTCCCTGGGTGCAGGCGTACCCCACCTGCTGACGTGCGGCGAACTCGATGCCCCGCTCGTCCTCGAAGGACTGGCCACCCAGTCGGGCCCCACGAAGTGTGCGCTCTGCCATCTGAGCACCTCCAAAAGTTGCATGCTACGGCTGAGCCAGAAGTCTGCCAGGACCGGTGTGCCCTGCGCTGCTTCCAACGACCGTCGAACCTTGATGATTCCCCGGGACAACCCGCTCAATCGTGTCGAAGCCCACTCGAACGGCCCGGGAAAGGGGTTCGTCACCACTCACACCATGGATGGGACCCGATTGCCGGCTTCCCTGATCCCACGCTCGGGATCGAGTCTCATCAAGAAGGCGGCACCGAGCACGAAGAAGATGACCAGCGCAAAGATCGCCGGCCGGTAGGAGCCCGTGACCTGGAAGATCACGCCGAACAGCAGCGTCCCGAACCATGAGGTGCCGCGTTCCGCCGCGCCGTAGAGGCTGAAGTACTCACCTTCCCGACCGCGGGGGATGAGCAGGCTGAAGAACGACCGCGACAGCGCCTGGGTGCCACCCAGCACCACCCCGATCGCGACCGCGAGGGCCAGGAAGAGCGCGACGTTCCTCTCCGGCAGGAAGAGTGCGAGCACGACGATCACCATCCAGGCGAACGTGCCCCACAGGATCGACCGGTAAGCGCCGTACTTCGACGCAAGACGACCGAAGTAGAGCGCGCCACCCCACGCCACGAACTGGATCAGCAGGATGGTCGCGATCAGCACGGTCTGGCTGAACTTGAGCTGTTTGGAACCGTACGTCGATGCTTCGTAGATCACCGTCTGGATGCCGTCGTTGTAGAACAGGTAGGCCAGCAGGAAGGTCAGGGTCATCGGGTACTTGCGCAGCTCCTTCAGCGTCGCGAACAGCTGGCCGAAGCTACGTTGCAGGACCGTGCGCCCTTCGTCCTGGACGACGTTGCGAGGCTCGTAGTTGTGCAGGCGCCGCAGCGGGATGATCGTGAAGGCCGCCCACCACACGGCCGCGGAGAGCAGAGAGAGCCGGACCGCGGTGGTCTTGTCGATCCCGAAGCTGCCGGAGCCTTCGACGATCACCAGGTTGATCGCCAGCAGCAGCCCGCCACCGAGGTATCCCCAGGCCCAGCCCCGGGAGGAGGCGCCGTCCCGCTCGTCCTCGTCGGAGATGTCGACCAGGATGGCGTAGTAGGACACCAGCGAGCAGCCACCGAGGATGCTGCTGGCAACGATGGCCACGGCCCCGAGCTGCCAGTTGTCGCCCTTGAGGAAGAACAGCAGCGCAGCGAAGGACGCTCCCGCGTAGGCGTAGCCGGCCATGTGCCACTTCTTGCGCGGGGACCGGTCGACGAAGGCGCCGACGATGGGCAGCAGGAAAGCGCTGGCGATCGTCGCGAAGCTGGTCAGGTAGCTGGGCAGCGACCCCGCGGCCAGGTGCAGCCCGAGCAGGTTGACCGTCCTGCTGCACGTCGCGTCTGCGTCGACACAACCCGCCGCCCGGCCTGCCACGGTGATCATGTACGGCGCGAACAGCACCGAGAGCACGGTCGTGTAGAACGCCGAGTTGGCCCAGTCGTACCAGTTCCAGGCCCGCTGCTGCTTCTTCCGGTCCAGGGCCGGGTGCTCAGCGGTTCTGGCAGGTGCATCCGTCATGTGTGGTCCCTCCACTGGCCTCGCGCGACCAGGACGTCTCGCAACACGTCGGTGCGATCGGTGATCAGGCCGTCCACGCCCAGGTCCAGGAGCTCGCGCATCTCCTCGGCCTCGTCGACGGTCCACACGTGCACGTGCAGGCCGGCGGCGTGTGCCCGGCGCACCAGGCCAGCCGTGACCACCGTCAGGCGGCCCCGGCGATGTGGCACCTGCAGCGCTGCGGGGCCGCCTCGACCAGGGGCGCGCACGAGTCGACGTACGACGGCCGCGGACGGCGCGGCCCGTACCGCGGCGACCTCGGAAGGGACTGCCGCCGTGGCGACCCGGCCGCCGGTCAGACGCCGGAAGGTGTGCATCCGGCCGGGCGAGAACGAGCCGACGCAGACCCGGTCATGGGCCCCCAGCAGGTTGATCAGCGCGACCAGGGGGTGGATGGCCGAGTCGGACTTGAGGTCGATGTTGAACCTGGCATCCGGCAGCTCGACGAGCAGCTCGGCCATCGTCGGCACGGCGTGCCGACCGGCGATGCGGGCCCGGCCCACCTGGGCGGCGGTCAGCTCCGAGAGCCGGCCAACCTGGTCTGTCACCCGGTCGAGCATTTGGTCGTGGAACGCCAGCAGCACACCGTCCCGGGTGGCGTGCACGTCGGTCTCGAGGTACTGGTACCCCAGCTGCACCGCATGCCGAAACGCTGCCAGGGTGTTCTCCAGGCCGTCGAGGCCGGGGTGGGTCGAACCGCCGCGGTGGGCCATCGCCAGCACCGACCCTGGCTGGTCCAGGACCGCGTCGAGGTAGCCGAAGCCCGTGCGTGGGGGAGCGACCTGGCCCGATGGAGGCAACACGGAAGCAGTATGCCCACTCAGAGGTCGTAGAAGGTCTCGATCTGCGCGCCGAGCTCGTTGAGTCGCTCGGCCAGGTCTTCGTACCCGCGGTTGATCACATAGACCGAGCGGAGCATCGAGGTCCCCTTGGAGGCCAGCATCGCCAGCAGGATGACGACCGCGGGACGCAGTGCCGGAGGGCAGACGATCTCGGCCCCCGACCATCGCGTCGGCCCCTCGATCATCACGCGGTGCGGGTCGAGCAGGGTGATCCGTCCACCGAGCTTGTTCAGGTCGGTCAGGTAGATCGCGCGGTTCTCATAGACCCAGTCGTGCAGCAGCGTCTGGCCGTGGGCCGTCGCCGCGATCACCGCGAAGAAAGGCAGGTTGTCGATGTTCAGGCCCGGGAACGGCATCGGGTGGATCTTGTCCAGTGGCGAGCGCAGCAAGGAGCGCCGAGTGGTGATGTCGACCAGCCGGGTCTGACCGTTGGCGGCGAGATACTCCACCGAGCGGTCGTAGCAGAAACCCATCTCCTCCAGCAGCGCGAGCTCGATCTCCAGGAACTCGATCGGTGTCCGGCGTACGGTGATCTCGGAGCCGGTCACGATGGCGGCTGCCAGCAGGCTCATCGCCTCGATCGGGTCCTCACTGGGGGAGTAGTCGACCTCCGTGTCGATCTCGGAGCGGCCGACGACGGTCAGCGTGGTGGTGCCGACGCCCTCGATCTTGACCCCGAGCTTGTCGAGGAAGAAGCACAGGTCCTGGACCATGTAGTTGGAGCTGGCGTTGCGGATCACGGTGGTGCCGTCGTGCAGCGCCGCGGCCATCAGGGCGTTCTCCGTGACGGTGTCGCCACGCTCGGTGAGCACGATCGGCCGCTGCGGGGCTACGTCCGCGTGCACCTGCGCGTGGTAGCTGCCGTCGGTGGCGACGACCTCCAGCCCGAAGGGACGCAGCGCGCTGAGGTGTGGCTCGACGGTGCGCTTGCCGAGGTCGCAGCCCCCGGCGTAGGGCAGGTCGAAGCTCGTCTCGCGGTGCATCAGCGGGCCGAGGAACATGATGATCGAGCGGGTACGACGCGCCGCCGCTGCGTCGATCCCCGCCAGGTCGAGGCGCGCCGGGGGAACGATCTCGAGGTCGTTCTCGGCGTTCAGCCAACGGGTACGCACACCGATGCTTTCCAGCACCTCGAGCAGCCGGTTGACCTCCTCGATCCGGGCCACCCTGCGCAGCGTGGTCGGCCCGCGGTTGAGCAGCGAGGCGCACAGCAGCGCCACACCGGCGTTCTTTGAGCTCTTCACCTCGATGCTTCCCGACAGCGTCGTCGGCCCGGTGACACGCAAATGTGTGGGACCGGCCCCGAGCGAGACGATCGGTCTGTCCAGCGCCTCACCGATCCGGGCGATCATCTCGAGGGTGAGGTTCTGGTGACCGCGCTCGATCCGGTTCACCGCGCTCTGGCTGGTGCTCAGCTCCTCGGCCAGCTGCTGCTGGGTCCAGCCCCGGTGCTGACGCGCGTCTCTGATCAGGGTGCCGATCCGGCGGGCGTAGTCCTGGGTCACGCCGACACCGTATACCTCTTGTGAGATAGCGTCGGATGACTCGCCCGCTCAACCCTCGGGCTTCGTCTGCTCGAAGAGGACCTGGATCCGCTGCTCCGCCAGCTCCGAGGCGTGCGCACACAGCCACACGCACACGACCGCGAGCGGCAGCTCCACGACACCGGCCATCGCAACGGCCTTCACCAGCTCGCTCATCTCCGGTGCGGTCACCACGTCGAACCAGGCGTCGGTGACCAGCAGGGTCGCGGCCGACCCTGCCGCCATTCCGACCCACGGCGAGCGACGCAGCACGGCGTAGGCCGTGGTCGCCAGCGCCACGAACAAGAACGCGTCGAAACCGGCCCAGGCCAAGGCGTAGTGACGGGAGAGCTGGCGCTCGGGCAGCTCGAAGCCGAGGTAGAAGAGCCACGGGACCAGCAGCAGGGCACAGCCGGCGAAAACCACCCCGATCCACGGCATCGCGCGCGAGGGATCGGGGAGAATCGTGTTGGCCGGCGACTGCCGGACAGGAACCACGCCGTCGATCCCCGAGACGACCCGGTCCACCGCGCTGTCTTCCGGCGGCAGCACGTCGTCGGGCCCGGACGTGGATAGTTTCTCGTCGGCCATCAGTGTCCCTCCGTCGCTGAGTTTATCGTTCGCGTCGGCTGCGACGTCGTGACCGGCCGGTGACCACCGTGGCTTGGTACTCCTCGGAGCACTCGATCCGTGGCTCGAGGCCGCAGTCCCAGAACAGGTCCGCCGCGACAGGTGCCTGCTCGGTGCCCACCTCGACCAGCAGCCGGCCGCCGGGGGAGAGCCATTCCGTGGCGCCCCGGGCCACCCGCCGGTGTACGTCGAGCCCGTCGGGGCCGCCGTCCAGCGCCATGCGCCGCTCGTGGTCCCGGGCCTCGGGAGGCATCATCGCGATCGCGTCGGTCGGGACGTAGGGCGCGTTGACGGCCAGTACGTCGACCCGGCCCCGGATCTCCGCGGCGAGAGCGTCGTACAGGTCGCCGGCCGTGACGTGCGCGCCGCGGGGCTCGAGGTTGCGACGCGCGTTGGCCACCGCGACCGGGTCGAGGTCGGCGGCATGGAGCTCGACTCCGGGAACGCGCTCAGCGACCACGGCGCCCACGGCGCCACAGCCGCAGCACAGGTCCACGACGACCGGGCGCCGGTGTGCCGCTGCTCGCGCGGCGGCCTGCTCCACCAGGAACGCAGTGCGCTGCCGGGGCACGAACACGTGTGGGTCCACGAACAGGCGCAGACCGCAGAGCTCCACCCAGCCCAGGACGTGTTCCAACGGCTCGCCCAGCACTCGTCGTGCCAGCATCGACTCGAGCTCGTCGGGCGTCTGCGCCTCGGCAAGCAGAAGATCTGCCTCCTGCTCGGCGAAAACGCAGCCAGCCGCACGCAGCCGTCGTACGACGCGGTCGAGCTCGCCGTGAGGGACCGGCAACGACGCTCTCCTTCGAAAGAATGGATCCTCACCCTAGGTCTCGCCCTCCGGGCCGTTCGATGGCAAGGTGGTCAGAAGATCAACTTCTACGGCTTCTCCTACGGAACCTCGCTCGGCCAGACCTACGCCACGACTTTCGACACGGCCACACCCTTCCCCGGTGCTGTCGAGGTGCGCAAGCGCTTCCGAAGCCGGTCCTGATCGAGGGCGTGAACGGCACCACCCATGCCGGATGGCTGTCAGGGGTGGCCTGCACCGGCAAGCGGATTGCCGACTACCGGCTCACCGGCAAGCTCGGCAAGCGGCTGAAGGGCAACCATTCCGACGTCAAGTGCGGACCCGGTGCCGGCTCCCCAGCCGACGCAGGCGGCGGCCCGGCAGCTGTCGGTCGCTCGCGGCATGCCGAGTGACCTGCGCCAGCTGATCACGGCCCCTTGCCGGCGGGGCCGACTATGGCGGGTCCGTCACACTCGGGTCATGTCCGTTGCCCCGAGACTGCTCCTCGTCGAGGACGACCCGCAGCTCTCCGAGATGCTGGCTGCCCTGCTCACCGAGGAGGGCTACGTGGTCGTGGTCGCGGGCGACGGGCAGCGCGGCCTGCACCTGGGACTGGCCCAGACTTTCGACCTGCTGGTGCTCGACCGGGGGTTACCGGCGATCGAGGGTCTGGAGCTGCTCACCCGGCTCCGGCGCGCCGGAGTGCACACCCCGACACTGGTGCTCTCCGCCCTGGGCAACCCGGCGGACCGCATACAGGGCCTGGACGCAGGCGCTGAGGACTACCTGGGCAAACCGTTCGACATCGACGAACTGCTGGCCCGGTTGCGCGCCTTGCTGCGCCGCCATGTCGACCTGGCGGACGTGGTTGTGGTGCCCGGCGGCAAGTTCGACGAGTCCACCCGCTCGGTGCGGATGGACAACGGCGAGGACGTGGCGCTTACCGAACGGGAGGCCGCGCTGCTCGACGTGCTGGCCCGGAACTCCGGCCGGGTGCTTTCGCGTGCTGACCTGCTGGACCTGGTCTTCGAGTCGTCCGGGGAGGAGAACCTGGTGGACACCTACGTGCACTACCTCCGTCGCAAGCTCGGCCGTGGTGTCGTGGAGACCGTACGGGGCCTCGGCTACCGGCTGGGCCGCAGATGAGGCGCAGCGACCCGCAGCTGCGCCGCACGGCCAGGCGGATCGGCATCCAGGCCGGTGTGCTCATCGTGCTGTGCCTTGTCGCGGTGGCGCTCGTGCAGGCTGCGTTGGTCGAACGCTCCGCGGTCTCGGCGGCCCGGTCCCGTCTGGCAGACGTCACCACCAGCATTGACAAACCGAGGGAGGCGCCCAGGGACGTCCTGGTCACGATCAAGGACACCAGCGGAGAGCACTCCACGACGGACCTGCCGGACGGCCTCCCTGAGCAGCGGGACATCACGGAAGTAGGGCGCACCGGAGTAACCCGGGAGCGGTCCTTGAAGGTGACGGGCCACGAGTACCTGGTGAGGACGGAGCGGTCGGGTGACCGCGTGATCCAGGCCGCACTGGACCGCCAGCCGATCGAGGACGAGAGCCACCGCCTGATCGGCGGGCTGGTCTGGGCCGGACTCTTCGGCGTGCTCCTCGCCGCATTGATGGCCTACTGGCTGGCACGCCGGGCTGTCGCGCCGATGGCGGAGACGATCGCCCTCCAGCGCCGCTTCGTCGCCGACGCGAGCCATGAGCTGCGCACACCGCTCACCTTGTTGAGCACCCGCGTCCAGCTGCTGGCCCGCAAGCTCAAGGCCACCCGGACCGACCTCACCGCGGACGTCGACGGAGTGCTCGCCGACACCAGGAGCCTCACCGAGATCCTCGACGAGCTGCTGATCTCGGCAGACACCCGCCAGGACCGGGACCGCGAGGTGCGTGACCTCGGCGCACTCGCCCGGGAGGTGGTCGCCTCCGCCCAGGCTGAGGCTCGCGCGCGCCAGCTCGAGCTGACCCTGCACACCGAGGGCGCGACCACCGTCGTCGGATCACCAGCCGCGCTCCGCCGCGCGGCTACGTCGCTCGTCGATAACGCGCTTGACCACGCCGTGGCACACGTGAAAGTCGTCGTGGTCCGAACGGGCTGGCTGGTGAGCCTGAGCGTGGAGGACGACGGTCCGGGCATCAGCCCGGACCTGGTACCGCGCCTCTTCGACCGGTTCACCAGCTCCCGGAAACCCGAGCACACGCCCACACGGCGGCACTATGGCCTCGGGCTCGCCCTGGTCGCGGACGTCGCCCACGCACACGGGGGGGAGGTGCGTGCCGTCAACCGCACGCCCGGCCCCGGTGCGGTGATCACCCTGCAGCTGCCGGGCGGGCGCTGACCCCCGCTCGGACCACCCGCAGCGCCATCACCGGACAGGCCTTCACCGCTCGCTCGGCCATCGTGTCCAGACCGTGGGGGACCGACGGGTCGCGGTCGCCGCTGCGGACTATCGGAAAGCCCCACTCGTCCAGCTGCAGCAGCTCGGGAAGCAGCTCGGCACAGGAACCGTGCCCGTCGCACCGGGTCCGGTCAATGAGCAGACGTCTCATGGCACTCTCCTCGCAGGTGGGCCTCGACGTGCGCGGCGAAGACGTGCATCGTGCTCGCCACGAAGCGCGCGGTGCCGTCGGGATGGTTGCAGGCGCCACGACCGACCACGAGGGCGCGCAGCCGAGCCACCTCCGGGACCAGCCGCGGGTCACTTCCCGGTACGGCGAGCCGGCCGAGCGTGTCCGCCATCCGCGGCATCCCGTTGATGCACGGGCCACACTGGCCGGCAGTCTCGCCGGC
>JBBSVL010000042.1:0-13085 GCA_038233595.1 Propionibacteriales bacterium
CGAGCCGCTCCCGACGGTGGGCGCGACGGTGCCGGTGGGCAAGGCAGTGGCCGCCCTGGAGAACGCCGACGCGCTGCTCGTGCAGGACGACGGACGGCCGGTCGGGGTGCTCACCCGGCAGGACCTGCTGTCCTTCCTGGCCCTGGGCTGAGACCGCCCGTCAGGGGCCATCTGGTTGGTTTGACGTAGTCCTTGCGGGCCATTTCTGCCGGTGCGGCGAGATCGAGTCGCGACACGCCCGGATGTCGAACTACGGTGGGTTCTGGGACCGGTTCTGAGCGAGCCCGGGGGGTCGAACCCCCCTCGTTTCTCCCTCACGGGGGTGTTCGACGGCTCAGGGAGGGAACGGTTCGGTGGTGGGGCGGCACCCACGTCGCCCCATCACCATCGTTCCTCAGCACACCCGCCGCGAGCGGCCCGATGGCCCGGTGACCCGGCCCGGGTGCAGGATCTCCGCGAGCGTCTCGACGCCGTCGACCAGCCGCGGGCCCGGCCGTGCGAACGACGCGTTGGCGTCGACCGCCCAGACCGGCACTCCGGGGAGTTCGCCGGAGCCGACCAACGCCTCGGCAAGCTCGGTGGCCGCCGCCAGGTCGTAGCCACACGGCGCGCACACCACGATCTCGGGGTCACCGGCGCGCACCTGGTCCCAGTCGACCCTCCACGACTTCTCGCCCGCTGCCCCGAGCGTCGGTACGCCGCCGGCCAGGGTGACCATCTCCGGCACCCAGTGTCCGGGTGCGAACGGCGGGTCGGTCCACTCCAGGAGCATCACCCGCGGGCGTTCGCGACCGGAGACTGCCGAGGTGACCGCGGTCACGCGTGCTCGCAGGTCGCGCACCAGTCTCGATGCCGCGGCCTCCGAGCCGGTCGCCCGGCCGAGTGTCTCGACCGAGGCGAACACCTCGGCCACCGTGTGTGGGTCGATCGTCAGCACCTGGGCCGTACACCCCAGGTGGGCCATGGCGTCCTCGACGACCGTGACGTCCACCGCGCACACCGCGCACAGGTCCTGGGTCACCACCAGGTCCGCGTCGAGGGCTGCTAGGGCACCCTCGTCGAGGTGGTAGAGGTCCTCCCCACGGCTCATGGCAGCGCTCACCCAGGTGTCGATCTCGCTGCTGGAGAGACCTTCGGGAATAGCACTGGTGGAGACGATCTGCCGGTCCCGGGCCTCGACCGGGAAGTCGCACTCGAAGGTCACTCCGACGACCTGTTCACCGACGCCGAGGTCGAACAGGATCTCGGTGGTCGAGGGCAGCAGGGACACGATGCGCACGCTCCCGATCCTCGCACCCGCAGTGAGTCTGTGCTTGCGGGGAGGCTCGAGGCGTTCGGTGGCCCGTCGTACGCTCGGGACACCAATGGCCGAAGGAGTCCTTTCCATGAGCACCCTCAACCCTTACCTGAGCTTCCGTGACGACGCGCGGCAAGCGATGGAGTTCTACCAGTTGGTGTTCGGCGGCGAGCTCACCTTGAACACCTTCGGGGACTCCCCGATGAGCGACACCTACCCGGACGAGAAGGACAAGGTCCTGCACGGGCAGCTGGTCACCCCCAGCGGTTTCACGCTGATGGGTGCAGACACCCCGGCCGGGATGGAGCGCACCACGGGGGACGCCTACTCGGTGTCGCTCAGCGGCGAGGAGGACGCTGAGCTGCGCGGCTACTGGGAGAAGCTGAGTGACGGAGCCACGGTGACCGCCCCGCTCAACGTCGCTCCGTGGGGTGATGCGTTCGGGATGCTCACCGACAGGTTCGGCGTCCGCTGGTTGGTCAACATCGCGGGCTCGACCGGCTGAGCCGCCCTCCCGATCAGCACCAGGCCGCTGCCAGCCGGTGCACGATCTCGGTGAGGCGCTCGGGGCTGGTAGCGACGTTGAGGCGCACGTGGCCCTCGAGCCCGGGCTGGTACTCGTGACCCGGTGCGAGCCGGACCCGGCCCCGCTCCAGAGCGACCGCCGCCGGGTCGGCGTGGCCGTAGTGGCGTACGTCGAGCCAGGCGAGGTAGGTCGCCTCCAGCGGGCGCATCCGCACCTCGGGCAGCTGCTCGGCCAGCAGCGTGCCGAGCAGCGTTCGCTGCGCGTCGAGCCGCTCCACGAGGGCGGTCAGCCAGGGATCACCGTCGGAGTACGCCGCGACGGCTGCCACCGAGCCCAGCGGTGACCAGGAGTCGTTGCGAGCCATCGGCTGGGCCCGCAGCTGCTGCCGGGCGCGGTCGTCGGGCACCACGAGCTGGGCGCAGCGCAACCCGGCGACGTTGAACGCCTTGGACGCGGCCACCACGGCCACGGCATGGTCGGCGGTCCCCTCGACGTCGAGGTAGGAGACGTGCTTCGCGCCCGGCAGCACCAGTGGTGCGTGGATCTCGTCGCTGACCACGCGGGCGCCGTGCCGCAGCGCGACGTCGCGGACCCCTTCGAGCTCGGAGCGCTCGAAGACCCGGCCCCACGGGTTGTGCGGCTGGGTGAGCAGCAGGGTGCGAGCCCCCTCGGCGAAGAGGCGGTCGAGACGGTCCAGATCGATCTCGGCGCGATCGGCGTCGGGGTCGACGGGCAGGTCGACCCGCGCCCTTCCGGTCAGCTCGGGGACCGCGAACTGGGGCGTGTAGCCGGGGGTGGGGAAGACGATCGGCCCGTCTTCGCTGAGTACGTCGATCGCCACGCGTACCCCGGCGGTCACGTCGCACACGGGGAGCACCCAGTCGGGCGACACCGTCCAGCCGAACTGGCGCTCGGCGAACCCGGCGTAGGCCACACCGAGGGCGTGGTCCTCGTCGAACACGGGGTAGCCGGTGACCCCGTCGTCCAGGGCGCGTCGTACGGCCTCGTGCACGACCGGGTCGATCGCGTAGTCCATCTCGGCGACCCAGGCCGGGAGCACCCCCTCCGTGGTGGTGCCCCACTTCAGGACGAGGGCTCGTCGTGCCTGTGCGTCGGTGAGGTCGATGATGGGTCGAGGTGTCGGGTTCACCCCTCCATCATCGACTCGTCACAGCGGATGCTCCACGTCGGCCCGGATGCCGCGCATCAGCGCGGCAAGCCGCGGGGTGTCCCAGCCGGCGACGGTGGGGAGCAGCTCGCCGATCGAGTCGCCGGTGGACCAGGCGCAGAACGTGCGGTGCACGCCGATGCGTGTCTCGGCACAGACACCTCGGGCGCCCGGCCCGGCGTCGACCTCGGTGACCCGGTACCCCTGGGCGCCGTGGCGGAAGGCGGTCACGAAGTCACCCGCCGACCCGCTGGTGTTGATGGTCGCGCCAAGGAAGACCAGGGGGCCGGCCGGCCGGTTCGCCCCGGCGTCAGGCTGGCTGTAGACCACCGACCTGAAGTCCTGCAGCCGACCGGAGAACTGCGCGCGGAACCGGTCTCCGGCCGCGGTGAGGCGACCCGACAGGGCGTGCTCCTCCCCGGGGTCGCGCAGCAGCCCGCCTGCCATCGGGGGGGTGCGGATGGTGTGCGTGGACGTGGTCGCGTGCTGGTCCACGACGGCGGCCGCGACCCCGAGCGTGGCCAGGGCCGTCACGCCGGCGATGGTCAGCGGCAGCAGCGGGAGGCTGCGCTTGCGAGTCGGGCGCGATCGGGGCTCGCTGGGTGCGCGCTGCTTCGGGATCCGGACGACTTGAGCGCTGGTCCGGACCGCGTCCGTGCGCAGCTCCTGGTTCACGCATCCCCCTGACCGTGGTCCTTCCCGATCAGTCTGCCGTGCCGGTCAACGCCCCAAACCGGGCCTTTTGCGGGCGGACCCGGGCGAATGCCGCCCAGACTCAGCTCAGCAGCTCGACCTGTTGGCCGGTCACGGCGGCGATGCGGTCGAAGTCCTTGTCGACGTGCAGGACAGTCAGGCCGTCCTCGGGGACGTTTCGGACCAACACGTCAGTCATCAGCGACCACCTCGGATATCAGAAGATATCAACCATGCTCTCGCGACTCCGGGTCAGCGGGGGACCTTGACCCCGGACGCCGAGTGGCAGCGGTACCCGTTGGGGTTCTTGGCGAGGTACTGCTGGTGGTGGCCCTCGGCGTAGTAGTACGTCGGTGCAGGCTTGATCTCGGTGGTGATCGTGCCGAGGCGACGCTTGGTCAGCTCCGGCTGGTAACGGTCGGTCACGTCCTGGGCCACCTGCACCTGCTCGGGTGTGGTGGTGTAGATCGCGGAGCGGTACTGGGTGCCGACGTCGTTGCCCTGGCGCATCCCCTGTGTGGGGTCGTGCACCTCGTAGAACGCGGCGACCAGGTCGGCGTAGGCCACCGTGGCGGGGTCGTAGACGACCCGCACGGCCTCGATGTGGCCCGTACGACCGGAGCACACTTCCTCGTAGTTCGGGTTCGGCGTGGTGCCACCGGCGTACCCCACGGACGTCGACCAGACCCCGGGGATCTGCCAGAAGATCTCCTCGGCGCCCCAGAAGCAGCCCAGGCCGAACAGCGCGACCTCGTAGCCGTCGGGGAGCTCATCGGTCACCAACGGGGCATCCAGCACCCGGTGCCGCTCGGCCAGCTCGAAACGCCGGTCGGGTCGGCCCGGCAGGGTGTCCTCGGGCGCGGGCAGGGTGGTCTTGGTGCGGTTGAACAACACGATGGCTGCACTCCTTCGATTGGTCTCGTTGTGTTGAACACCGGGCGCAGTCGGATCGTTCCCGTGCATCCCCGTGCCCGCCTGAGGCTGCGACGGTGCGGCGACTAGGTTGGTTGACGTGAGCGAAGAAGACAGCGCCCGTGCCGAGATCAAGCTGCCCGGCTTCGAGACCCGCGCGATCCACGCCGGCTACGAGCCCGACCCGACGACCGGTGCGGTGATCCCGCCGATCTACGCGACCAGCACCTACAAGCAGGACGGCGTCGGCGGGCTGCGCGGCGGCTATGAGTACTCCCGCTCCGGCAACCCGACCCGCACCGCTCTCGAGGGCAACCTGGCGGCGCTCGAGGAAGGGGAGCGGGCCTTCGCGTTCGCCAGCGGGCTGGCTGCGGAGGACACCCTGATCCGCTCGCTCGCGGCACCGGGGGACCACCTGGTCTTCCCCGACGACGCCTACGGCGGCACCTACCGGCTGGTCGACAAGGTCGCCGTCCGGTGGGGCCTGACCCACACCCCGGCCCAGGTCTCCGACGTCGAGGCGGTGCGTGCCGCGATCAGGCCGGGTACGACGAAGCTGGTCTGGGTCGAGACGCCCACCAACCCGCTGCTTAACATCGGCGACATCGAGGCGTTGGCCGGGGTGGCCCACGACGCGGGCGCGCTGCTGGTGGTCGACAACACGTTCGCCTCGCCGTACCTCCAGCAGCCGCTGACCCTCGGCGCGGACGTCGTGGTGCACTCGACCACCAAGTACTGCGGCGGCCACTCCGACGTGGTGGGCGGTGCCCTGGTCGTCCGCGACCTCGACACCGCCGAGAAGCTGGAGTTCCACCAGAACGCGATGGGAGCCGTGGCCGGGCCCTTCGACGCGTGGCTGGTGCTCCGCGGGCTGAAGACGCTCGGGGTCCGGATGGACCGGCACTGCGACAACGCCGAGCGGGTCGTGGAGTTCCTGGCCGCGCACCCGGACGTCTCGCACGTCTACTACCCGGGCCTTCCCGAGCACCCGGGTCACGACGTGGCCGCCCGGCAGATGAAGCGGTTCGGCGGCATCGTCTCCTTCCGGGTCACCGGCGGGGTCGGCCAGGCACTGGACGTCTGCAACCGCGCCGAGGTGTTCACCCTGGGGGAGTCGCTGGGCGGCGTCGAGTCGCTGATCGAGTTCCCCGCCCGGATGACGCACGCCTCGGTCGCCGGCACCGAGCTCGAGGTGCCGGCCGACCTGGTCCGGCTCTCCGTCGGGATCGAGACGGCGGAGGACCTGCTGGCCGACCTCGACCGTGCGCTCGGCTGACCACCTGGCGCTCTGCGTCGACTTCGGGTCCACCTTCACCAAGGCGGCACTGGTCGACACGGACAGCGGCCGGCTGCTGGGTACGGCGACCCACCTGACGACCATCGGCACCGACAGCTGCAGCGACATCTTGGACGGGTACGACGCCTGCCTGGCCGTCCTGGGCGAACGGAACCCCGTGGTGGACCGGGCCGAGGTGCGGGCCTGCTCATCGGCAGGCGGCGGACTGCGGGTCGCGGTGGTCGGCAACGAGGGGCTGGTCACCGCCGAGGCGGGCCGACGGGTCGCGCTCTCCAGCGGCGGCAAGGTGGTGCACGTGGTCGCACTGGCCACCGAGCCGGACCCGCTCCCCGGACTTCGCCGAGCCACGCCGGACGTCGTCCTCCTGGTCGGTGGCACCGACGGCGGCAACGCGGAGGTGCTCCTGGAAGGCGCCAGGCTGCTCGCGGGCGGCCCCTGGCCGGTCGTGGTCGCGGGCAACAACGACGCCCAGGCCGAGGTCGCCGGCCTCCTCCAGGCGGCCGGGACGACGTACGTGCTGGCCGCCAACGTGGTGCCCCGGATCGGGGTGTTGAGGCCCGGCTCGGCCCGGGCCGCGATCCGTGAGATGTTCCTGAGCCATGTCATCGGCGGCAAGCATCTGAGCCGGCGTCCGGACTTCGCCGCGATGGTGCGCGGCGCCACCCCCGACCTGGTGCTGGCCGGGGTCGAGCTGCTCGCCCGGGGGATGGGCCACGACCTCGTGGTCGTCGATGTCGGCGGTGCGACCACCGACGTGCACTCCGTGGTCGAGCTCGACCCCGAGGACGCCTCCCTCGGGCGTGACGTCGTCGCGGTCACGCCAGTGACCCGCACCGTCGAGGGTGACCTGGGCATGCGGTGGAGCGCCGTGTCGACCGTCGAGGCGGGAGTCGCCGACGGGGTGCTGGCCGAGGACGCCGGCCTGGTCGAGGCTGCCGGCGTCCGACGGAAGGACCCCGCTCACCTGCCGGCGGACCTCGCGGACGCGTCGTACGAGGAACAGATCGCGCGGGCTGCCACCGTGCTCGCCGTACGCCGTCATGCCGGTCGGTCCCGGGTTGTGCTCGACGCCGGTGGTCGTGTCGTCGAACGCACCGGCAAGGACCTGCGTGAGGTCGCCCTGCTGGTCGGGTCCGGTGGTGTGCTGAGGCACTCGGCGCCCGACGTCGCGACGCGCATCCTCGTGGCGGCGACAGGCACGGATCCCGAGGGCTGGCAGTACCCTGAACACCCGGTCGTGATCGTCGACCACGACTACGTGCTGGCCGCGGTCGGGCTGCTGGCGGCCGACCATCCCGTGGCCGCGCTCGCCCTGGGGCGTGCGCGGCTCCAACCGGTGCTGCCGCACTAGTCTGTGCGCGTGGCGAACTCATCGGGGAAGTCCCTGCTCGGCAGGATGCGAGCGTCGCGCACGGCGCGTGCCGACCAGGCGGCGGACCGCGCCCTCGACCGTCGCGAGGACGCCGACGAGGCCCAAGGACCGTCCTCGACCCGCGTCCGCCTGTCCACGCAGTGGCAGGAGCTGCGCTCGCGGCGTCTGGAGGAGCCGGAGCCGGAGCTGGGCACCGGAGCGTCGAACTTCTCCCGGGTCCAGGTCCCCTGGGGCTTCGAGCTGGCTGCGGCGTGGTCCTGGCGGCTGATGGTGATCGCGGTGGCCATCTTCGGGGCGCTGTGGCTGCTCAGCTACTTCGCGGTGGTGGTGCTGCCGTTGCTGGTGGCCCTGTTCGCCTCCGCACTGGTGCTCCCGGTCGTGCACGCCCTGGTCCGGCTCGGGGTCGGCCGCCGGATCGCCTCGTTGCTGGTCGTGGTCGTGGGCCTGGCACTGGTCGTGCTGCTGCTCACCTTCGTCGGCAACCAGGTCGCCAGCGGCATGAACAACCTGACCAAGCAGGTCGTCGACGGCGTCGGCCAGATCGGTGACTGGCTGCGCACCGGTCCGCTGCACCTCAGTGACAAGGTCCTTCAGAACGCGCTCACGGACCTGCAGACCCGGGTGGGCAAGGCGGCGAGCGGCAACGTGCTCGGGCGGCTCAGCGAGGTCGGCACCACGCTGAGCCACATCCTGGCCGGGTTCTTCATCATCTTGTTCGCGACCTACTTCTTCCTTGCAGACGGCCCTGGGATCTGGACCTGGATGGTCCGGCTCTTCCCACGCACCGCACGGCTGCGGGCCGACTCCTCGGGCCGGGTCGCCTACCGCTCGCTGACCCAGTTCGTGCGCGCGACAGTGCTGGTCGCGGGCACCGACGCGATCGGGGTCATGATCGGGGCCGCGATCCTCAAGGTCCCCTTCGTCTCCGCGATCGGCGTCCTGGTGTTCCTCGGCGCGTTCGTGCCACTGGTCGGAGCGACGGTCTCCGGGATCGCTGCCATCCTGGTGGCACTCGTCGCGCAGGGCCCGATCACGGCGGTGTTCATGCTGGGAGTGCTCGTCGCCGTGGGCCAGATCGAGGCGCACATCCTGCAACCGTTCCTGATGGGACGGTTCGTCTCGGTGCACCCGCTGGGCGTGATCGTGGCCCTGGCCCTGGGCATCATCGTCGCCGGTATCCCGGGCGCCCTGATCGCCGTACCGTTCGCTGCGGTGCTCAACGCGGTCGGTCAGCACTTGGCCAGCCAGACCGAGGCCGGCGACTCGGCCGGGCACGACCAGGCGCCGCCCAACGACCCGCCCCCGGACCCCGAGGGCGAGCCTGCTCCGAACCCTGCGTGACCCCTACAGTGGCTCCATGACATCAGCCCACGAAGCCGTGCCGCAGGTGAGTCTTGCCGATGTCAGGGCCGCACAGCAGCTGCTCGAGGGCGTCGCGGTGGTGACTCCGATGGTGGAGTCACGCTGGCTCTCCGAGCGGCTCGGAGGTCTGGTCCAGCTCAAGTGCGAGAACCTCCAGCGCACCGGCTCATTCAAGATCCGTGGCGCCTACAACCGGATGTACCACCTCACCGAGGAGGAGCGCGCCCGCGGCGTCGTCGCCGCGTCCGCCGGCAACCACGCGCAGGGCGTGGCGCTGGCCGCCCAGATGCTGGGGATCAAAGCGACGGTGTTCATGCCGGAGGGTGCGCCGATCCCCAAGCTCAACGCGACCCGCGGCTACGGCGCGGAGGTGATCTTCCATGGCCCCTTCCTGGACCAGGCGCTGGTGGAGGCCTACGCCTTCGCCGAGCGCACCGGCGCGATCCTGATCCACCCCTTCGACCACGAGGACATCCTCGCCGGGCAGGGCACCTGTGGCATGGAGATCCTGGCCCAGGCGCCGGGCGTGCGCACCGTCCTGATCCCGCTCGGGGGAGGTGGCCTGATCGCGGGTTCCGCCCTCGCCATCAAGGAGCTGTGCCGGGAGCAGGGTCTGCCCGAGGTGCGGCTGGTGGGGGTGCAGGCGGCCGGCGCCGCGGCCTACCCGGCATCGTTGGAGGCCGGTGAGCCCGTGGCGCTGGAGACGATGCGGACGATGGCCGACGGGATCGCCGTCGGTCGGCCCGGTCCGGTGCCCTTCGCGGCCATCCAGAAGTACGTCGACGACGTCGTGACCGTCTCAGACGACTCCCTCTCGGCCGCTCTCGTCGGGGTGCTCGAACGCGAGAAGCTGGTCGTTGAGCCCGCGGGCGCGGCGGCCGTCGCGGCCGTGCTGGACCAGCCCGACGCGTTCGAGACACCGGTGGTCGTGGTGCTCTCGGGCGGCAACGTCGACCCGCTGCTGATGGGCAAGCTCATCCGGCACGGCCTGTCCGCGGCCGGACGCTACCTCCAGCTTCGGGTGCGCATCCCAGACACCCCAGGCGGTCTGGCCAAGATGCTCGGCGAGCTCGCCGGGGTGGGGGCGAACGTGCTCGAGGTCTCCCACGAACGGCTCTCCACGCAGCTCCAGATCGACGAGGTCGAGGTCCGGCTCCAGCTCGAGACACGTGGCTCCCCGCACGCCGAGGAGGTCATCGGCCGGCTGCGGGAGTGTGGCTACGAGGTCAGCGACTGAGTCGGTCCCTGGTCACCCGTCGTACGGCCCGGCGTCCACGATCACGACCTTGAGCTCCTTGCCGTTGGGCGCGGTGTAGGTGACGGTGTCGCCCACACGGTGCCCGATCAGCGCGGAGCCCAGCGGTGACTGCGGGCTGAACACCTGGATGTCGTCGTCGGCCATCTCCCGGGCGCCCATCAGGAAGGTCTCGGTGTCGTCATCGCCATCGAACCGGTAGGTCACCTTGAAACCGGGGCTGACCGTGCCGTCGTCCTCGGCCTTGCCGACCTCGGCCTTCTCCAGCATCGCGACCAGCTGGGCGATCCGGCCGTCGAGCTTGGCCAGCTCCTCGCGGGCCGCGTGGTAGCCGCCGTTCTCCTTGAGGTCACCCTCCTCGCGTGCGGCGCTGATCCGGGAGACGACCTCGGAGCGCAGCGGGCCGCGCAGCTCCTCCAGCTCGGCCGTCTTCTTCGCGAAGGCGTCCTCGGTCAGCCAGATCGTCTCTCGCTCGTCGGCCTGCGTCATGGGGTGCTCCTGACCATCGTTGGTGGTGCCGGCCCGCGTCGTACGGCGTGCCGTGATACCGAAAAGTGCACGCCGCTCGGCGAGCACAAGTCTTCGACCATACCAACCCGCGGGCCACAACCACGAGCCGTGCCCAGTCAGTGCCCGGTCAGTGCCCGGTCAGTGCCTGGTCAGTGCTTGGTCTGGGTGCAGCGGATGATCTCCACGGTGGTTGCCAGCCGTTCGGTGCGGAGGTGGAAGACCCGGTCGCGCTTAGTGGTGACATCGGCCACGGGGAAGTTCAGCTCTCCGACGATGGAGTGGTCCCGGGCGCTGGCCCGGAGCAGGCAGCTGCCCTTGACGGACCGGTCGCGCACCCGGACCTCCACGGTGGCGTCGATGCGGTGCTGGCTCCTGACGTCGAAGGTCGCCACGGCTGCCTGGATCGCCGGGTTGGCCTGGACCCATGCCGCCCACGCCAACCAAGCCAGCGCGACCACTGCGACCAGAGCACAGGCCACCACGAGCACCAGCCGCCGACGGGGGCGATGAGTGCCGTACCGCTCCACCATCGGGTCCACGGCCGAAGGCTACGGGTCGGCCAAATATGATGAGCGCATGCTCCGCCTGATGCACGTGCACGCCCACCCCGACGACGAGTCGAGCAAGGGGGCAGCCAGCACCGCCATGTACGTCGCCCAGGGGGTCGACGTACATGTCGCGACCTGCACCGGGGGTGAACGAGGCTCGATCCTGAACCCGAAGATGGAGCGGCCCGACGTGCTCGCCAACATCACCGACATCAGGCGCCGGGAGATGGAGGCGGCTCGCGACATCCTCGGGATCCGCCAGGACTGGCTCGGTTTCGTCGACTCCGGCTGGCCCGAGGGTGACCCGAAGCCGCCGCTGCCCGAGGGGTGCTTCGCGCTGCTGCCCCTGGAGCAGGCTGCTGAACCGCTGGTGCGGCTGATCCGGTCGTTCCGGCCGCACGTCGTCACGACGTACGACGAGAACGGGGGGTACCCGCATCCGGATCACATCCAGTGTCACAACGTCAGCATCGCTGCCTACGCGGCGGCCTCGGACCCGGAGCGGTACCCCGACTCGGGGGAGCCCTGGCAGCCGCTCAAGCTCTACTACCAGCACGGTTTCAACCGACCGCGCACCCAGGCGCTGAGTGACGCGATGGCCGACCACGGCCTGGAGTCGCCGTGGGCCGAACGGCTGGCCGAGTGGAAGCCGGACCCGGCCTGGGACGCACGGATCACCACCCGGGTGCCCTGCGCTGACTACTTCGGGGTGCGCGACCAGGCCCTGCTGGCCCACGCGACCCAGATCGACCCCGACGGCCACTGGTTCAAGATCCCGATCCAGCTCCAGCAGGAGGTCTGGCCGACCGAGGAGTTCGAGCTCGTAGAGACACAGGTCGAGGTGGAGCTGCCCGAGGTCGACCTGTTCGCTGGCATCCGGGACACTCCCGCCGCAGACAGCTGAGCGTGTTGTTGAGATGATGGCGAAATGAGCATCACCGCAGCACTCATCGGCGCCGCTGGCATCGTGGCGCCACTCGTGGACAAGGTGCCCGCGGACAAGAACGTCAAGGCGGGCTGGCTGGGGGCTGTGGTCTTCGTCGGCCTCGCGCTGGCAGTGGTCTTCCTCGCCTTCAGCCTGGTCAAGCACCTGCGCCGCGCCGAGAAGAACCTCGCCCCCAAGGACGAGGATGACGCCGAGAAGAAGGTCGAGGAGAGCACCGCCGACCCCGCCGACCACCGGTCCCACGGCTGAGGTCCCCGCGAGCGTTCTCCGGAACTGATCTGCCGCGCGGTGGACAGCCACTCAGACAGGCAGAACTCCCCTTGGCACGCCCAATCCGGGCAATCGGGTGACTTCTGCCTGTGCGGGTGGTCGTTCAGCGGCGGCGTGGCGACCCCGCTCCAACGCCACCGCCGAGAAGTCCACGGTGGTGACGTCCCGGCCGAGCGACGACAGCCAGATCGCGTTGCGGACCTCGCCTGCCGCGAGGTCAACCGCGCGGGCCGGAGAAAGGTCGGCCAGCTCGGCCGCAGCGAACTGGTTCGGCTCGACCGACCAGACCCGCTCGGACCCGGCGTAGCGGGCGTCCCAGGCCGGCGCGTCCATGGCTCAGCCGGTGCTTGACTGGCCGTCGCCCGGCTGATCCTCCTGGGCGGTGATCTGGGTGCGGACCTCGTCCATGTCGAGCTCCTTGACCGCGGTGATCACCTGCTCCAGGCCGGCGGGCGGGAGCGCGCCTGGCTGGGAGAAAACCAGGATGCCGTCACGGAATGCCATCAGGGTCGGGATCGAGGTGATGTTCGCGGCACCGGCGAGCTGCTGCTCGGCCTCGGTGTCGACCTTGCCGAAGACCACGTCGGTGTGGTTGCCGCTCGCCTCGTCGTAGGTCGGGGCGAACTGGCGGCACGGTCCGCACCACGACGCCCAGAAGTCGACCAGCACGATGTCGTTGTCGAGGATCGTCTTCTCGAAGTCCTCGGTGGTCAGCTGGATAGTGCTCATCTGTTCCTCCATTCGTTAGCTCCCCTGTGTAGCACCACGACGTGCCTCAACATTCCGCTGTCAGGTCGGATCCGGGTCAGCGCGGAGGCACCAGCGCGGCCGCAGTACCCCTCTCCGCGCCATGCGCCGCGACCTTCCTTGATGGCGACGGCGCTCGAGCCGAGTGCCCGGCCGGTGCGGCGCTGGGCCCACGACAGGAA
>JBBSVL010000043.1:0-12924 GCA_038233595.1 Propionibacteriales bacterium
AGGATGCCGACCCGTTCGACGACCAGCTCCCGGAGCTCGGCCGGGGCGACCGCCTCGACGGCCTCGAGCGCGGCCAGCACTTCGCCGGCCAGTGCTTCGAGGTTGGCGTACTCCACCTCCACGGCGTCCCAGCCGGACTCGGACGACGTGGAAACAGACGTGGCCCGCCGACGCAGGTCGCGGGCGGCGCCGGTACGGACCCGGAGCATGGCGAGCCCGATCGGGCGTTCGGGTGCAAGGGCCCGGGACAGCGCACGAACGTCCGTGCCCTCGGGTACGACGAAGGAGCCGGGCGGGCCGTCGGTCGCCACCTCGCCGAGCACCCTGGAGAGCCGGAACAACCGGGTGTCACCCCGGTCGGAGTCGTACCCGACGACGTACCAACGGCCACGCGCGGACACCACGCCCCACGGCTGAAGGTGCCGTCGACCGGGTGCGGTCCCGTCACCGCGCCGGTAGTCGAAGGCGACCGGCGTACGGGTCTGGGTCGCGCCCCACATCGCGTCGAAGGCGGGCTCGTCGGCGACCAGCCGGGGTTGCACCACGTCGAGTGCCTCACGGTCGGTCTCCACCCCCGCGGCCTTGAGCTTCAACAACGCGTGGGAGGTGGCCTCGGCCAGCCCGGCGTGCTGCCACACCCGGGCGGCCAGACCGACCACCGCGGCCTCGTCCGGCTCCAGCTCGACCTGCGGGAGCTCGAAGGCGTCGCGTTTGACCCGGTAGCCCTGCTCGTCGTCGAAGAAGGCGTCGAGGTTCCCGACCTCGATCGGGATGCCGAGGGACCGCAGCTCGTCCTTGTCACGCTCGAACATCTTCTCGAACGCGTCCGCAGAGCGCTGGTTGCGATACTCCTCGATCGCGTCACGAATGCGCTCTTTGGACACGAAGGTCCGGCTGACCAGCAGCAGGATCAGCAGGTTCAGCAGCCGCTCTGACTTGTTGGCAGTCACGGCGCTACATGCCTTCGATGAGCCGCTCGACCCGCTCGTCGTGGGAGCGGAACGGGTCCTTGCACAGCACCGTGCGCTGCGCCTGGTCATTGAGCTTGAGGTGCACCCAGTCGACGGTGAAGTCGCGGCGCCGCTCCTGGGCACGTTTGATGAAGTCACCGCGCAGCCTGGCCCGCGTGGTCTGCGGTGGCACCGACTTGGCCGTGAACACGGCCAGGTCGGCTGTCACCCGCGAGACCGCACCACGCTTCTCCAGCAGGTAGTAGAGGCCGCGATCGCGATGGATGTCGTGGTAGGCGAGGTCGAGCTGCGCGATACGCGCGTGTCCCAGGGGCAGTCCGTGCTGGTGCCGGTAACGCTCGATCAGGCTCCACTTGGTCACCCAGTCGATCTCCCGGTCGACGAGGCTCAGGTCGCCGGAGTCGATCGCCTTCAGCCCGCGCTCCCACAGGTCCAGGGCCCGGTCGATCGTGGGCGTGTGCGCCTGCCTGCGGTCGACGAAGTCGCGGACCCGGGTGAGGTACTCCTCCTGGATCTCCAGCGCGCTTGCCTCGCGCCCGTTGGCCAGGCGTACCTTGCGGCGGCCAGTCATGTCGTGCGAGATCTCACGGATCGCCCGGATCGGGTTCTCCATGGTGAGGTCGCGCATCACCACGCCCTCCTCGATCATCCGCAGCACCAGGTGGCACGAGGCGACCTTGAGCATCGTCGTGCACTCGTTCATGTTCGAGTCGCCGACGATCACGTGCAGCCGGCGGAAGCGCTCAGCGTCTGCGTGCGGCTCGTCGCGGGTGTTGATGATCGGGCGCGAGCGCGTGGTGGCGCTGGAGACGCCTTCCCAGATGTGCTCGGCGCGCTGGCTCACGGAGTACGACGCCCCACGAGGGGTCTGGATCACCTTGCCCGCGCCCACCAGGATCTGCCGGGTCACCAGGAACGGGATCAGTACGTCGGCCAGGGTGCCGAACTCGCCGTGCCGCCCCACCAGGTAGTTCTCGTGGCAGCCGTAGGAGTTGCCGGCCGAGTCGGTGTTGTTCTTGAACAGGTAGACGTCGCCGGCGATGCCCTCCTCGTGCAGTCGTTTCTCGGCGTCCACGACCAGGCCTTCGAGGACCCGCTCGCCGGCCTTGTCATGGGTGACCAGGTCGACGATGTCGTCGCACTCGGGGGTGGCGTACTCGGGGTGGCTGCCGACGTCGAGGTACAGCCGGGCGCCGTTGCGCAGGAACACGTTGCTGCTGCGGCCCCAGCTGACCACCTTTCGAAACAGGTAGCGGGCTACCTCGTCCGGGGAGAGCCGGCGCTGGCCCTTGAACGTGCACGTGACGCCGTACTCGTTCTCGATCCCGAAGATGCGCCGTTCCACAACCACCACCCTATGTGCCCCGGGGTTGCCCGAACACGCAATGGCACCCGACGACACGTGTGTCCCGAGATCCCGCTCGTACCTCCTGCAGCTGAGGTCGTTGCGGTTCTACCCGCTCGGCGGGAAGCCGCCGGTCGCGATCGGCCCCCAGTGCTCGATGGTGACCCGGATCAGCGCCTTGCCCTGGTCGCGCATCGCCTGCCGGTACGCGTCCCAGTCGGGGTGCTCGCCGGAGATGCTGCGGAAGTAGTCGACCAGCGGCTCGACCGCCTCGGGCAGGTCGATCACCTCGGCCGTGCCGTCCACCTGGACGTAGGGCCCGTCCCAGTCGTCGGAGTGGACCAGCAGCGTGGCGGCAGGCTGATGGCGCAGGTTGGCCACCTTCGCCCGCGAGGGGTACGTCGAGACCACGATCCGACCCTGGCCGTCGACGCCGCAGGTGACCGGTGAGAGCTGGGGCCGGCCGTCGCGTCGGGTGGTCACCAGCGTCGCCCGGTGCCGCGGCCGAAGGAACACGAGCAGGTCTTCGCGCTCGACCCGGTCGGCGCTCGCGTAGCTGTGTGCCATGGCCTCAGCCGGCCGGGTGGGGGTCGACCGGCTCCGGGTCGGGACCGATGATGTCGACCAGCGCCTGGGCGCTGAGCCGGCGGAACTTGCGCTGCTGGGGGCGGCTGCGGTCCAGGATCGCCACCTCCAGGTCGTGCGGCGGGATCGACCGGTCGCTCGCCTCCCCATGCCCCAGTGCCCCCACGGCCAGCTTCACGGAGTCCTCGAACGACGCGCCGTCTCGCCAGTGCTCCTTGAGGTAGGAGGTGACGGACTCGGCCGCACCACCCATCGCGGCATAGTCGTGCTCGTCGGCGACCTGTCCGTCGTAGGTGAGCCGGAAGATCTGGTCATCTGCCTGTGCGTCCCCGATCTCGGCCACGAAGAGCTCCACCTCGTAGGGCTTCTCACCACCACTGGAGAAGATCGTGCCGAGCGTCTGCGCGTAGGCGTTGGCCAGCCCGCGACCGGTGACGTCGCGTCGGTCGTAGGCGTAGCCGCGCATGTCGGCCAGCCGGACCCCTGCCACCCGGAGGTTCTCGAACTCGTTGTAACGACCGACCGCGGCAAAGGCCACCCGGTCGTAGATCTCGCTGATCTTGTGCAGCGCCCGGGACGGGTTCTCCGAGATGAACAGGACACCCCCGTCGTATTGGACAACGGCGACCGACCGGCCACGTGCGATGCCCTTGCGGGCGAAGTCGGCGCGGTCCTTCATCAGCTGTTCCGGTGAGACGTAGAACGGCATGGTCATCTCGGGGCCCCCGTGGAAGGGCGAGCGCAGCGAGTGGTTTCGCGGGGTGAGCTCATCTGTGGTGTCGCTCCTACTGGGTCAGGGCCGCGGAGGGGCCGTCAGGGCGCTGCATCCGGCCGGCCACCACTCTGTCGGCGATCTCGGCCACCTCGTCCTCGGACAGTCGCCGGTGCCCGTCGGCGGTGACCATGCTGACCACCGGGAAGATCCGCCGGGTCAGGTCGGGACCACCCGTCGCGGAGTCGTCGTCGGCGGCGTCGTACAGCGCCTGGATCACCGCGGTGACGCAGCCCTCGACACCGAGGTCGTCGCGGTAGAGCTTCTTCAGCGAGCCGCGGGCGAAGACCGAGCCTGACCCGACCGAGTGGAACGCGGTCTCCTCGTAGCGGCCGCCGGTGACGTCGTAGCTGAAGATCCGGCCCTGGCCGGTGTCGGGGTCGAAGCCCGCAAAGAGGGGTACGACGGCCAGCCCCTGCATCGCCATCCCGAGGTTGCCCCGGACCAGCGCGGAGAGCCGGTTGGCCTTGCCGTCGATGGACAGCGTAGTGCCCTCGATCTTCTCGTAGTGCTCGAGCTCGGTCTGGAAGAGCCGCACCAGCTCGACGGCGATACCGGCCGTGCCGGCGATGCCCACGCAGGAGAACTCGTCGGCAGGGAACACCTTCTGGATGTCGCGCTGGGCGATGACGTTGCCCATGGTGGCGCGGCGGTCACCGGCCATCACCACCCCGCCGTCGAACGTCGCCGCCACGATCGTGGTGCCGTGCGGTGACAGGTCGGCCGCGCTGCCGGGAGGCAGGCCGCGCCGGGCCGGCAGCAGGTCCGGCGCCACGGCGGCCAGGAACTCGGCGAAGGAGCTCCCGGGGGCGAGGTACGGCGCGGGTAAGCGGGCGTCGTGGGGCATCTGGCTACTGGCCGCCCTTCTGGATGAAGGACTTCACGAAGTCCTCAGCGTTGGTCTCGAGCACGTCGTCGATGTCGCCGAGGATCGCGTCGATGTCCTCGTCGAGCTTCTCCTTGCGTTCCGCGACGGCTCCCTCGGGTGCCGGGCCATCGGCCGCCACGTCGTCCTCGGTGGAATCGGTGGATCTGCGCGGCTGCTTCTGCTCCTGTGCCATCTCGTTCCCTTCCGCCAAGGCGACTCAGCCATCTTGACCCACGGCCATCTTGCCCAACGCCGGTCTCGAACGACCGCCTTGCTCGACCCTATCCAGTCACCTGTGGGTGAGACGCTCGAACAGCGTCAGCGCCGTGTCGCACCCGTCGATCAGGTCGCCCACGTGAGCGCGGCTGCCGCGCAACGGGTCGATGGTCGGCACCCGCTGGAGCGACGCGTGGCCGGGCAGGTCGAAGATCACCGAGTCCCATGAGGCGGCAGCCACGGAGTCGGAGTACTTGCTCAGGCAGCGTCCGCGGAAGTAGGCCCGGGTGTCCTCGGGAGGCTCGTGCATCGCCGCGGTCACCTCCTGCTCGCTGACCATGGTCTCCATCCGCCCCAGCCGGACCAGCCGGTGGTAGAGCCCCTTCTGCGGCCGGATGTCGGCGTACTGCAAGTCGATCAGGTGCAGCTTGGCGTCGTCCCAGTCCAGCCCGTCGCGGTCGCGGTACTGCTGCAGCAGCTGCAGCTTGGCCACCCAGTCCAGCTCGCGGGCGCACTCCATCGGGTCGCGCTCGAGGCGGGTCAGCACCGACTCCCAACGATCGAGCACCTCCAGGGTCTGCGCATCGGCGTCGGAGCCGAGCCGTTGGTCGACGTAGGACCGGGCCAGGTGGAGGTACTCCCACTGCAGCTGTACGGCGGTGAGCCTGCGGCCGTCGCCGAGCTCGAGCAGGTGTTCCAGGCCAGGGTCGTGCGAGACCTCGTGCAGAGTCTGGACCGGTCGACGCACGCTGAGGTCGGCACCGAGGTAGCGGTCCTCGATCATCGTGAGCACCAGGGCCGTGGTGCCGACCTTGAGGTACGTCGAGACCTCGGCCAGGTTCGCGTCCCCGATGATCACGTGCAGCCGTCGGTATCTGCCCGGGTCGGCATGCGGCTCGTCGCGGGTGTTGATGATCGGGCGCTTGAGCGTGGTCTCCAGCCCGACCTCGACCTCGAAGTAGTCGGCGCGCTGGCTGATCTGGAACCCGTGCTTGCGGCCGTCCTGGCCGATGCCCACGCGGCCCGCACCGCAGACCACCTGCCGGCTGACGAAGAACGGCGTCAGGTGCCGCACGATCTCCCCGAACGGCGTCGAGCGCTTCATCAGGTAGTTCTCGTGGCTACCGTAGGAAGCGCCCTTGTTATCGGTGTTGTTCTTGTAGAGCACGATGTCCGGCTCGTTCGGGTTGCTTGCGAAGCCGCATGCGTCCAGGGCCACCTGCTCCCCCGCCTTGTCCCACAGGACCACGTCGCGTGGGGTGGTGCACTCCGGGCTGGAGTACTCGGGGTGTGCGTGGTCGACATAGAGCCGGGCACCGTTGGTGAGGATCACGTTGGCGAGGCCGAGGTCCTCGTCGGTGAGCTGGGTGGGGTCGGCGACCTTGCGGGACATGTCGAACCCACGAGCGTCGCGCAGTGGCGACTCCTCCTCGAAGTCCCAACGGGCGCGACGGGCCCGCAGGGTCGAGCCGGCGTAGGCGTTGACAACCCGGGAGCTGGCCACCATCGGGTTGGCCATCGGCTGGCCGACCACCGAGATGCCGAACTCGGTCTCGGTCCCCATCACCCGGCGTACGCTCATAGGGCGGACATTACGCGGAGCGCCATCACCCGACGGCCACACCGGGGTGCCCACGAAACGAGGCTTTCATCCCGTACGATCCTCCTGAACGTTCTCTGCGTCCTGGCAGCGCAGGACGGCCCAGACCACTCGACTCGGGGGAATGACGGACCAGATGACCAAGCGACGCAGACAGCTGAGAATCGGCTGGGCCATTGCCCTCGTGGTGAGTCTCACCGCGCTGGCGGCCGGCGCGGGTGTCTCCTCCGCGCTCGCGGCTGACGGCCCCAGCGGCACGGCCACCGACACCGCGTCCCCGACGTCGGCCACCACGACCCCGGCCTCCGCTTCGGCCACCGCTACCCCGACACACAAACTCACCCTGCCCACGCCGACGAAGACGTCCGAGCCTGCCCCCAGCGCGAGCGTGACCCCCGCACCGCACCTGCCTCCGGACACCTACGCGCCACCGGACGGCACCCGGTTCAACCACCCGTTCGTCAGGTCTTCGGCGGAGAACATCCGCAACCACATCCTGCGCACGATCCGGAGCGTGCCGAGCGGTGGCTCGATCAACCTGGCCGAGTTCGGACTCAACGACAACCAGATCGTCGACGCCCTGATCGCTGCCCGGAAGCGCGGTGTCGTGGTCCAGGTGGTTGCGAACAACCACAACCTGACCAACTCGATCGCGAACCTGCCGCCGTCCCCGTCCTTCGTCCGGCTGTACAACACCCTCGGCCACAGCACTCGCCACGCACGCATGGCCGCCGACCGGGTCAGCTTCGCCAAGATCTGCCACAGCTCCTGCCGGGGCAACGGCGGCAACGTGCACTACAAGCTGTTCCTGTTCAGCTCGGCGGGCGAGTTCAACCCCAGGACCGGTGCCGAGGTGCCGGGGAAGGTCAAGCACTGGGTCACCATGATGGGCTCGCCGAACCTGACCACGAAGGCCGCCTACGGCCAGTGGAACCACCTGGACACCTACAGCAACAAGGCGACCTACGACTACTACATGTCGTGGTTCAGGCAGATGCGGGCCGACACTCCGCTCAAGCACCCGTTCGAGCAGGCGACGACCGGGTCGGTGCACAGCTGGACGTTCCCCAAACCGGGCACCACGGCCAGCAACGACCCGTTGATGCAGGGCCTCAACGGCATCCACTGCAAGGGTGCCACCGGCGGCACCGGCATCCAAGGCCGCACCAAGGTCAGGGTCGGCGCCTACGTGTTCTTCGACAGCCGCGGGCGCTGGGTGGCCCAGAAGCTCCGCTCCCTGTGGAATGCCGGCTGCGACGTGGCCATCGAGTACTCGATCATGGGTGATGCGGTCAAGCAGATCCTTTACAGCCCCTCAGGACGCGGCCGGATCCCGATGCGGCAGGTGGTCACGTTCTTCAACGACGGCACGATCAACGCCTACGACCACGCCAAGTACATCACCGTGAGCGGGCACTACGGCTCGAACCACACGGCCTACATCACCTGGACCGGTACGACGAACATCAGCAACCTGGGTTTCAGCTCGGACGACACCCAGCAGGTGTGGCGCTCCAAGGCTCGGTTCCTCTCCTACTCGCGTGACTTCTACACGGTCTGGCGCGAGCCGCAGGCACTGGTGCCGTCACCGACCAGCCGGCTCGGCGCACGCGTGGGTAGCCCTGGACTGGTCCTGGGCAAGGGCAAGTACTCCGCGCTGGAGAACAACTGAGCCATGCCCGGTCCGTTGGTCGATCTCGACGTCAGGCGCCCAAGGCGCCTTGCTCGATCCAAGGAGCAGCGAGCGCAAGCGAGCGCGTCGAGATCTACAGGTACTGGCCGGTGTTGGAGACGTTGTCGATCGAGCGGCCGGGCTCGGTGCCCTGCTTGCCGGTGATCAGGGTGCGGATGAACACGATCCGCTCCCCCTTCTTGCCCGAGATCCGCGCCCAGTCGTCGGGGTTGGTGGTGTTGGGCAGGTCCTCGTTCTCCTTGAACTCATCGACGCATGCCTGGAGCATGTGCTGCACCCGCAGGCCCCGCTGGTCGAGGTCGAGGAGGTCCTTGATGGCCATCTTCTTTGCGCGGTCGACGATGTTCTGGATCATCGCGCCGGAGTTGAAGTCCTTGAAGTACAGGACCTCCTTGTCACCGTTGGCGTAGGTGACCTCCAGGAACCGGTTCTCCTCGGTCTCGGTGTACATCCGCTCCACGGTCGCCCGGATCATGCCTGCAACGCAGGCGTCCCGGTCTCCGCCGAACTCGGCGAGGTCGTCGGCGTGCAAGGGAAGACTCGCCACGAGGTACTTGGAGAAGATGTCGCGGGCGGACTCGGCGTCGGGTCGCTCGATCTTGATCTTCACGTCGAGGCGACCGGGACGCAGGATCGCCGGGTCGATCATGTCCTCACGGTTGGAGGCCCCGATGACCAAAACGTTCTCCAGCAGCTCCACACCGTCGATCTCGCTGAGCAGCTGCGGCACGATGGTGTTCTCCACGTCGGAGGACACCCCGGACCCGCGAGTGCGGAACAGCGAGTCCATCTCGTCGAAGAAGACGATGACCGGGGTGCCGCCGCTGGCCTTCTCACGAGCCCGCTGGAACACCAGCCGGATGTGCCTCTCGGTCTCACCGACGTACTTGTTCAGCAGCTCTGGGCCCTTGATGTTGAGGAAATATGACTTCCCGGCCTTGCCGTCATTGTCCATGCCCGCCTTTGCCGCCACCTTCTTGGCGAGCGAGTTCGCGACAGCCTTGGCGATCAGTGTCTTGCCACATCCGGGCGGCCCGTAGAGCAGCACGCCCTTCGGTGGCTTGAGCTGGTGCTCCTTGAAGAGCTCCGGGTGCAGGTAGGGGAGCTCGACCGCGTCGCGGATCTGCTCGATCTGGCCCACCAGGCCGCCGATGGAGGCGTAGTCGATGTCCGGAACCTCTTCGAGGACCAGCTCCTCGACCTCGGACTTGGGCACCCGCTCGTAGGCGTAGCCGGCCCGTGCATCCAGGAGCAACGAGTCTCCGGCGCGCAGGTTGACCTCGCGCAGCGGCTCGGCGAGCCGGACCACGCGCTCCTCGTCGGCGTTGGCGATGACCAGCGCACGCTGACCGTCGGCCAGCATCTCCTTGAACATCACCACCTCGCCGATCTCCTCGAAGTCGAGGGCGGCGACGACGTTGAGCGCCTCGTTGAGCATCACCTCCTGGCCCTTGCGCAGCTCCTCGAGGTCGACGCTCGGGCTGACGTTGACGCGCAGCTTCCGCCCACCCGTGAACACGTCGACAGAGTCGTCCTCATTGCGGTGCAAGAAGGTTCCGAAGCCGGTCGGCGGCTGGGCCAGCCGATCGACCTCCTCCTTGAGCGTGGTGATCTGGTCGCGCGCCTCGCGCAGAGTGGTGGCCAGCCGCTCGTTCTGTGAGGTCACGGCTGCGAGCGATCGCTGGGTGTCGACCAGTCTCTGGTCGAGACCACGGGAGGCGCCGGGGATGTCGGCCAACCGGCGCCGCAGCTCACCGACCTCGGACTCGAGGTATCCCACCTGCTGGAGCAGGCGCTCGTTCTCCCCCGACCGCGAGGGTCCTGATCCCGGATCCGTCGACGTCATCCCGTCACCTCCGCTGCGTGGCAAGGCCTGCCTAGATTCGTGACACTACCCGCGTGTCGGTGGAACCAAAGCGGTTATCCGGTCGTGTCGGGCGCCAGTCCCGACGGTCGCGGGCCCAGGTAGTCGACGCCGTACGCGCCGGGTGCCGGACGCCGCTTCTTCACCGGCGCCCGGTTGCCGGGCGCCATCCGCCGCGCGGTCACCAGAAATCCGGTGTGTCCGTTCATCTTGTGTCCGGGCCGGATCGAGAGCCCCTCGACGTGCCAGTCGCGGACCAAGGTCTCCCAGGGTTGTGGCTCGGTGAACTCGCCGTGGGCCCGGATGGTCTCGACGGTGCGGCCCAGCTGCGGCGTGGTCGCGACGTAGCTGCACAGAATCCCACCGGCGGCCAGGGCGCCGCCGACGGCGTCCACGCACTCCCACGGCGCCAGCATGTCCAGGATCACCCGGTCCACGGAGTGTGGCGCCGCTGCCGCCGGCAACGCCTGGGCGAGGTCGCCCACGCTCAGCTGCCAGGCGGGATGGTCGCCGCCGAAGAACTGGGTGACGTTGCGTCGGGCTACGTCGGCGAAATCCGCGCGCCGTTCGTAGGACGTCACGGTGCCGGAGGGTCCGACCGCACGCAACAGCGAGCAGGTCAGGGCCCCGGAGCCCACCCCGGCCTCGACCACGGTGGCGCCGGGAAAGATGTCGGCCATCGCCACGATCTGGGCAGCGTCCTTGGGGTAGACCACGGCAGCCTCCCGCGGCATCGAGACCACGAACTCGCTGAGCAGCGGACGGAACACGAGGTAGTCCCCGCCCGCGGTGGAGGCGACGCTGAACCCTTCTGCGCGGCCGATCAGGTCGTCGTGGGCGATCGCGCCCTTGTTGGTGAAGAACTGCTTGCCCGGCTCCAGACAGAGGTTGTGCCTGCGCCCCTTCGCGTCGGTCAGCCGGACCCACTCCCCCACTCCCAGCGGGCCGCGCCGCACGCCTGACCAGGCGTCGAGCTCGTCGGAATTCTCGGCACTGGCGGGACGGGGGGTCTGGTCAGGTGGTGTCGGCACGGGCGGAGCCTACCCAGACCGGGTCGGTGGCCCTGGTGTGCACTATGCGGTAGCCGCGAAGGCCTGCTCGACATCGGCGGTCACCAGCATCCCGTAGATGTGGCCATCGGCCTCGACCAGGAGGTACTCGGTGGCGGGCGTGCCGGTCATCGCGCGGATCAGCTCCTCACCGGACAGGTCGGCGGGCAGCCGGAGCCCGTCCTCCATGGTGCGCGAGACGCTGCTGACCGCCAGCCAGGGGCGGCGGTCGGCCGGCACGGACCCCAGGGCAGCCTCGTTGACCAGCCCGGCGACCCGGTCGTCGGCAGTGTGGGTGGCGATGCCGCCTGCCTGGGCCTCCCGCGCCCGTCGGACGGCCTCGGCGACCGGGAGGTCCTCCGGCACGACGATCACGCGCCGGGCAAGCGGGCGAGCCTGGATCGCGGGGAGCCGGCGCCGCAGCCGGGCGTGCGCCAGGGAAGCGGTGGCGCCACCCCACAGGAAGCCGGCGATCAGGACCGAGATCAGGTAGTCGGTGATCCCGGCCCGGTAGCCGAGCACGCCCTGCTGGAGGATCGGCCAGCCGAGCGCGAGGAGGGCGGCGACGCGGCCGCCCCAGGCCGCGACGATGGTGGCGCGGTCCTGGTCCTTGCCGACCTGCCAGACGGCCGCCCGGAGCACGCGCCCCCCGTCCAGGGGAAGGCCGGGGACCAGGTTGAGCACCCCGACAGCGAGGTTGGCGTAGGCAAGTGCCTGGAGGGCGAGCCCGACGAGCCCGCCGGACGAGGTGAACCAGATCCCGAGGGCGGCCACCCCGACCACGATCGAGGTCAGCGGCCCGACCACCGCGATCACGAACTCCGACCAGGGCGTGCGTGCCTCCTCCCCCATCTCGGTGGCGCCACCCAGGAAGTGGATGCTGATCGACTTCACCGGCAGCCCGTAGTGCCGGGCGGCTACGGCGTGCGAGGCCTCATGCATCAGCACCGAGAGGTAGAGCAGGACGGCGAAGGCGAACCCCGCGACGTACTTCAAGGCCCCCAGACCCGGAGCCACCTGCTCTATCGCCGGCGCCATCAGCGCAGCGATCAGCGCCGCGACGACCAGCCACGAGCTGCGCACCAGGACGTCCACACCCGCGATCTGGCCCACTCGGAAGGTGCCCGGGGGCAGCGGGGCGGGGTCGTGCGCCTGGTCGTCCACGACCCAACGCTAGCGTGCCGGTCCGCCCGGCCGCCCCACTCGGCATCTGGCTGAAGTGTCGGCCCCCTCCCCTACGGTGGGCGACATGACGCAACAGCAGGAGGTCGAGCCGGAGCGACCTGGCACCCGCGTCGACGGCGTCGACGTGCTCGGCGCCCTCTCACCCAGCAGGGCCGCCGACTTCCGCACCTGCCCGTTGCGTTACCGGTTCCGCACCATTGACCGGCTTCGCGAGCCTCCTTCTCCTGCGGCGGTCCGCGGGACCGTCGTGCACAAGGTGCTCGAGCAGCTCTTCGACCTGCCGGCACCGGCGCGCACCCCCGAACGCGCCGACGAGCTCGTGCAGGGTGCCTGGCAGCAGGTGCTCGCCGCGGAGCCCGAGGCCGGTCAGATGTTCCAGGACGACGCAGCGTTGCAGGAGGGCACGGCGTTCCAGGACTGGCTGGGGTCGTGCCACGACGTGCTCCGGCGCTACTTCGACCTCGAGGACCCTCGATCCCTCGAGCCGGCACACCGGGAGGAGTACGTCGAGACGCTGCTCGAGCCGCGGTTGTTGCTGCGCGGCATCGTCGACCGGATCGACATCGCCCCCGACGGCGCCATCCGGGTGGTCGACTACAAGACAGGCCGCTCCCCCGGCGTCGGGTTCGAGGCAGCGGCCCTGTTCCAGATGCGCTTCTACGCGTTGGTGATCTGGCGCACCCACGGCGTCGTACCCGCGCTGCTGCGGCTGATCTACCTCGGCGACGGCCAGCTGATCAGCTACGCGCCCGACGAGGCCGACCTGCTGGCCACCG
>JBBSVL010000044.1:0-12736 GCA_038233595.1 Propionibacteriales bacterium
CCGGCGCTGCCGCGGCCGGTAGTCGCGTACGACGAGCAGCCGCTCGGACTCCACCCCGGTGATCAGCTCCTCGAGCTGGAGGGACAACAGCCGACCGTCGCTGCCGAGCTCGAGCACGTAGCCGTCGATCTCACGGGCGATCCGGGTGACCATCTCCAAGCGCTGCGCCACCACGGCGACGTCGCGCACGGTGACCAGGTCCTCGATCTCGAGCGCCGACAGGGTGCTGGACACCTCGTCGAGCCGGGTCTTGTAGCGCTCCAGAGTGGCCAGTGCCTGGTTCGCGCGAGACAGGATCTGGGCGGAGTCCTCGAGCACGTAACGGATCTGGCCGACGTAGACCGCGATGATCTGCATCGACTGGGACACCGAGATCACCGGCAGCCCGGTCTGGCGCGCCACCCGGTCGGCGGTGCGGTGCCTGGTGCCGGTCTCGTCGCTGGGGATGGTGTGGTCGGGCATCAGGTGGACGGCGGCCCGGTGGATCCGGGTGGCATCGCGATCCAGCACGATCGCGCCGTCCATCTTGGCCAGCTCACGCAGCCCGGTGGCGGTGAACGGCACGTCGAGGCTGAAGCCTCCGGTCGAGATGGACTCCACCACGCGGTCGTTGCCGAGCACCAGCAGCGCGCCGGTGCGGCCACGCAGAATGCGCTCCAGGCCGTCGTGCATCGCGGTGCCGGGCGCGATCGCGGCGAGAGTGGCACGCAACCGGTCGAGGCCATGGGACTGGTCGTTCACCACAGTCCGTCTCCCCGCTGTAGGTCACGTCCGGCCCGCTCGGAACCGGTGCCAACTCTAGAGGAAGCACGCAGCGTGCTGGGTAACGATTTGACCCGTCTCAGGACGGGCTGTCGTTGCTCGTGACGACCCTGGGACGCGAGCCCGGCCGGCCTGGTGCTGGTGCCGGGGCCGCATCGACCAGCCCGGTGATCCGCAGCGCCTCGGCGATGTGACCGACCTCGATCACCCGGAGCCCGTCGACGATCCGGCTGCTTCCCACGCTGTCCATCGAGTCCGCCGGGACGATCGCGGTGCGGAACCCCATCCGCGCAGCCTCCGCGACGCGCTGGGGCAGGTCGGGCACCCGACGCAGCTCGCCGGAGAGACCGAGCTCCCCGATCGCGGCGACGTTGCGGCCCAGCGGCCGGTCGGCGGTCGCGGAGGCGATGGCCAACGCAACCGCGGTGTCGCTGGCGCTGCCCACGAGCCGGGCGCCGCCGACGGTGGACACGAACACGTCGTGGGCGTGCAGCCGGATCCCGACGTGCTGCTGGAGCACCGCCAGGATCATCGCCACCCGGGAGCCGTCCACGCCCGACGTCGTACGACGGGGTCGGTCGGCCGGCGTGTGCGCCACCAGTGCCTGGACCTCGGCCAGCATCGGGCGGCGTCCCTCCATCGCTACGGAGACACAGGTGCCCGGGATGGTCCCGTGGTGGTTGTCCAGGAACAGCCCGGTCGGGTCGGTGATCGCCTCGATTCCCTCGGCCGACAGGTCGAAGCAGCCGACCTCGTCGACCGGACCGAAGCGGTTCTTCACTGCCCGGACCAGCCGCAGCCGGGAGTTGCGGTCGCCCTCGAAGTGCAGCACCACGTCGACCAGGTGCTCCAGGACCCGAGGACCCGCGATGCTGCCGTCCTTGGTGACGTGGCCGACCAGGACCGTGGTGATGTTGCGCAGCTTGGCCATCCGGATCAGGGCGGCGGCCACCTCCTTGACCTGGGTGACGCCGCCGGGGACGCCCTCGATGTCACCGGCACTGATGGTCTGCACGGAGTCGATCACCAGCAGCGTCGGCCGGACCGCCTCGACGTGGCCGAGCACGGCGCCGAGGTCGGTCTCGGCGGCGAGGAACAGCTCGTCGTGGATGCCACCGGTGCGGTCGGCGCGCAGCCGCACCTGGGCTGCGGACTCCTCGCCGGTGATGTAGAGCGTGCGCTGCCGGGTGCGGGCAGTCTGGGCGGCCACCTCGAGGAGCAGAGTGGACTTGCCCACGCCGGGCTCACCGGCGAGCAGGATCGCCGCCCCCGGCACCAGGCCGCCGCCGAGCACCCGGTCGAGCTCGGGCACCCCGCTGGACCGGGCGTGGGAGTCGTCGACGGGCACCTGCGCGATCGGCACCGCCGGCGCAGTCACCGGACCGGCCTGCACCCGTGACCTCGGTGCGCTGGTCTCGACCAGGCTTCCCCAGGCCTGGCACTCGCCGCAGCGGCCGACCCACTTCACCGCCTCCCAGCCACACTCGCTGCAGCGGTACCCGGGGCCCCGGGAACCGGACCTGGTGCTTGTCCGAAAGCTTGTCCCCGTGCCTGTCCCCGCGGTGTTCTTGGCCATCCTCCGACCGTAGGCGAGAGCGCCGACGCTTTGCCGCACGACACCGGTCGCCGCGCGCGTGGCGCATGACATCGCCCGGACTGGGTACGGTTGGATCGATCCAGCGTGAGGCAGGGAGTCGGCATGAGTTCGGTCACGGGTCGGCTCGGTGTACCCCCGACCCTGACCACGGTGGCCGACCTGGCCGGCGTCTCCCGGCAGACCGTCTCCAACGCGCTGAACAACCCCGAGCTGCTGCGACCCGACACCCTCGAACGGGTGCTGCAGGTGATCGCCGAGGTCGGCTACACGCCCAACCGGGCCGCGCGCCAGCTGCGCAGCGGGTCCTCACACCTGATCGGGCTGCGATTCGAGGCGGCCCAGGAGGGTACGACGAACGCACTGATGGACCGGTTCCTGCACACCCTGGTGGAGACCACCCGCGAGACCGGGCACCACATCCTGCTGTTCTCCGGTCAGCCCACGGACCCGCTCGACGGGTACGACGACCTGCTCCGCTCGACCGCGGTGGACGCCTTCGTGATCACCGACACCTACAGCGGCACCCCGCAGGCCGCCTGGCTGCAGGAGCAGGGGGCTCCCTTCGTCGCGTTCGGGCGTCCCTGGCACGACCCGGCCGCCACGCATGCCTGGGTCGATGTCGACGGAGCCGCCGGCTCGGCCCTGGCGACCGCCCACCTGATCGAGCAGGGCCATCAACGAATCGCCTGGCTGGGTTGGGAGAAGTCGTCCCGGATCGGTGAGGACCGGCGCTCGGGCTGGCGGGAGACGATGCGCGCCGAGCAGCTCTCGACGGACGGCCTCGTCAGCCGGATCTCCGACAACGTCGACGCTGCGCGGATGGCGGCCCACGAGCAGGTCGCCTCCGGCGCCACGGCCTTCGTCTGCTCCAGCGACACGTTGGCGATGGGTGTGCTGCGGGCTCTGGATGAGCGCGGTCTCCGTGCCGGCCAGGACATCGGCGTGGTCGGCTTCGACGACTCGGCGGCCGCGCAGGTCACCGGGCTGACCTCGGTCCGCCAACCACTCGAGCAGGTCGCGGTCGAGCTGGTCGGGCTGCTCCACGTCGCCCTCACCGGTGAACCGGCCCCCGAGCACGGCACGGTGCTCACCCCCACCCTCGTCGTACGCAGCTCCTCGCGGCGGGTGTAGCGGGCAATACAGCTATACCCGGATGACGGTCGGCCCGCCGACGGCCTCGATGGCGTCGAAATCGGCATCCTGGCTGACCACGTCCATGCCGTTGGCGCTGGCCACCGCGGCTATCCAGAGATCGTTGATCTTGGCGCGGTGTCCCTTCTCTGCCAACCGCACCCGCAACATCGCCCAGTGCCGGGCCGCCTCCGCGGTGACCGGGAGTGCCGCCAGGGCCGAGACGGCATCCAGCGTCGCCAGCCGGCGCGCACGGGTCTCTGTGTCGGGGGCGGCAAGCACCCCGGCCTGTAGCTCAGCCAGAGTGACGACGCTCACCGTGCTCTGTTCGGGCACCGCCGCGATGTCCAGCGGCCGCCTGGTCTCCCGGGCGATCAGAACGCTGGTGTCCAGCAGTGCCGGTCGTGAACTCACAGCGGGTCGAGGCCGTCGGTGGTGTCGCCGGCGAGCGTGTCGAGGTCGTCACGCAGCCCGGGGTCGGCCTGCCTGAGGGTGATCACGTCGATGAGGTCGGCCTTGGACAAGAACTGTCTGCGCGTGGACCGCACCGGATTGAGCTCAGCCACGGGCATCCCGTTCACGGTGATCGTGACAGGCGTCCCGCTCGCCACCTGGCGCAGGACCTCCGCGGTGTGGTTGCGCAGGTCCCGCGAGGCTATGGTGGTCATGTGGTGAACCGTAGCACCATTGCCACACCGCTCAGTAGCTCTTCGACCAGACGTTGACCGCGTAGTCGACCTCGGTGCCGTGGTGCTCTGCGATCACGGAGTCCGCGACACGACGCCCGAACTCGATGCGTACGACGGCCTCGAAGTCGGCCCGCGACGCGAAGGCCCAGCGGATCGTGACCGGGTGCCGTTGCCAGCCCCGGGCCGACCAGAACCGCTCGACGTCCTGCGGGTCGACGTCGGGGTAGCCGCTGCGGAACCAGCCGCCGAAGGTCGACCGGGTCGCGTCGTTGTCGATCACGAACGCCGTGCCCCCGCGCCGTACCACCCGGTCGAGCTCGGCCAGGCCGGGCTCGCAGCCGGGCCCGAAGAAGTAGGACCACCGGGCGTGCACCACGTCGACCGAGGCGTCGGGTAGCGGCAGGTCGGTGACGCTCGCCTGCCGGACGCTGACGTTGGCCAGTGCTGCGGCGCGGCGCGCGGCGATCGCAACCAGGGCGGGGTGGGGGTCGATGCCCACGACGGTGCTCGCGGTGGCCGACCAGCGAGGCAGGTGGAAGCCGGTGCCGCAGCCGGCGTCGAGCAGGTCGCGGCCCGCCCAGGACGCCACGGAACCCATCGTGGACTCGATCAGGCCCTCGGGGTCGACGGCGAGGTTCTCGATCTCGTAGACCGCCGGGTGTTCCCAGATGTTCGGGCTGCGGACCGCGCCGGGTGAGACACCGGGGGCCAACCCGGGGTCAGATCCGGACGAGACCGTGGCGGGTCTGGAACTGCACCGCGAGGATGCCGGGGGTGCCGTGGGGCGCCACCCAGTCGACCTTCACGTCCTCCAGCGGCTGGTCCACCGACTGGCCGAGCCACTCGCTGACCCGACCGGGGTCGCCGGCGATCTCCAGCGCGGCGAAGGACGTCTCACCGCTGGCACCGTGACTGGGGTGGTTGGCCGGGTCGGTCTCCCACTGGACGAAGAACGGAAGCTGTGCGTCGGCCTGCAAGCCCTTCACGCCGAGCTGCTTCCAGCGCAGCTCGACACCGTCGGGGCGGTGCCGGTTGCCGTTGACGGCCTGGCGACCGAGCCGTTGCTCGTACGGGGAGATGTCGTCGATCGCGACGACCCAGCCCAGCCAGCCCCCGCCGAGCTCCGAGCGGGCACGCACGGCCTGCCCGAACGGCGCCTTGTCGGAGGCCGGGTGGTCGAGCACCTCCACCACCTCCAGGTAGGTGCCTTCGCGTAACGGCAGGACCCGGTTGCGGGTGCCGAACCGCGGGTGCACGCCACCGTCCAGGAACGGTTCGCCGAGCAGGTCCGAGAGATGCTGCGCGGTGCCGTCGAGTCCCCCGAGGCCGGCAGCGAACGAGATGTGATCCAGTCGCATGGCCACGATTGTGAACTTGTCAGTTCCGGGCCCGCACACCGGGGTCGGTCTGCACCGTCTCGAGGGGTGGGCAGCGGCCGGGGACAATCTCAGGCCGGCGGGTCCGCGGGATGCAGAGCCAGCCGCGAACGCGACGCGAGGTGCGACCGGCAGCCCGAGGCGAGCACGTCGTACGCCGGCTGCCCCATCAGCGTGATGAGCTCGGTCGCGTTGGACACGAACACCGCCTCTGCACCGACGTGGGCCTCGGTGTTGCCGCTGCAGTACCAGTCCAGGTCGTGGCCGCCGGGACCCCAGCCGCTGCGCTCGTACTCGCCGATGCTGACCTCGGTGTAGGACGTCTCGTCCTGCCGGGTCACCTCCCGGAACGTGCGCCGGATCGGGAGCTGCCAGCACACGTCGGGCTTGGTCTCCACGAAGTGCACGTCACGCTGGATCGCCAACGTGTGCAGGGCGCAGCCGTAACCGCCGGGGAACTCGCGGGAGTTGTGGAAGATGCAGGAACCGCCGACGACACGGGTCTTCCGGTCGCCGTCCTCCTTCTCCACCCACCCGGAGCGCTTCACCCGGCCCCTCGTGTCGAGCGCCTCGGAGCGCTTCTCCCACACGGTCTCGTCGAGCTCGCCCACCCAGGCGGCGACCCGGTTCTCGTCGTCCTTGTCGGAGAAGTGCGCACCCAGCGTGCAGCACCCGGTGTCGGGTGACTCGGCGTAGATCCCCTTGCAGCCGTTGCCGAAGATGCAGGTCCAGCTCGAGGTGAGCCAGGTCAGGTCGCAGCGGAACACCTGCTTCTCGTCCGCCGGGTCCGCGAACTCGAGCCAGGCGCGGCGGAAGACAGGATCGACCTCAGGCATGGGTCAAACCTAGGCCGGTAGCGTGGCGGCATGCGGCTCGGGGTTCTCGACATCGGCTCCAACACCGGGCACCTGCTGGTGGTGGACGCGCACGCCGGGGCCGCGCCCACCCCCGCCTACTCGCACAAGGAGCTGCTCCGGCTGGCCGAGCACCTCGACGACGGCGGTGCGGTGAGCCCCGCGGGTGTCGCTGCACTGACCGGGTTCGTGGCCGACTCCCTGGTCGTGGCCGACGACAAGGGGTGCGAGGAGATCGTCGGCTTCGCGACCTCGGCCGTGCGCGACGCGACCAACTGCGACGAGGTGCTCGCCCACGTCCAGGAGCGCACGGGCGTCGCGGTCGAGGTGCTGCCCGGCGAGGACGAGGCCCGGCTCACCTTCCTCGCCGTACGCCGCTGGTTCGGGTGGTCATCGGGCCGACTGGCGGTCTTCGACATCGGCGGCGGCTCACTGGAGATCGCAGCCGGTGCCGACCAGGCGCCCGACATCGCCTGGTCGCTGCCTCTGGGCGCGGCCCGGCTGACCCGCTCCCACCTGAAGGACGGCCGGGACCCGGACGCCGTCCGAGCGCTCCGCCGGCAGGTCCGCACCGAGATCGCGCGTGACGCCGGCAACCTGCTCCGCGCGGGTGCCCCCGACCGTGCCGTGGCCACCTCGAAGACGTTCCGCTCGCTGGCCCGGATCTGCGGTGCAGCGCCGTCCAGCGACGGCGCCTTCGTCGGCCGGGCCCTCGCCGCGGCCGATCTCGAGGAGTGGGTGCCCAAGCTGCTGGCGATGACCAACGAGGAGATCGGCACCCTGCAGGGGGTCTCCTCCGGCCGAGCCCACCAGATCGTCGCCGGGGCGCTGGTTGCGGCCGCTGTCTTCGACGTCTTCGACCTCTCCGAGCTGGAGATCTGCCCGTGGGCCCTGCGCGAGGGCGTGATCCTGGAGCGTCTCGACCGGATCAGCATGCGGGGCTGACCAGATGACCGCTACCGCTGGGCCGCACTTCGCCCTCTCCACTGCCTCGGTCTACCCCGAGTCGACCGCCCACGCCTTCGAGTACGCCGCCCGGCTGGGGTACGACGCGGTGGAGGTGATGGTCGGCATCGACGAGCTCAGCCAGTCGATCGACAGCGTCCGGCACCTCGTCGACTACCACGAGCTCCCGGTGTGCGCCGTGCACGCACCCTGTCTGCTGGTCACCCAGCGGGTCTGGGGCACGGACCCCTGGGGCAAGCTCGAACGATCCGCGGAGATGGCCGCCTCCGTCGGCGCCGACGTGGTCGTGGTGCACCCGCCGTTCCGCTGGCAGCGTGAGTACGCCGCCGGTTTCGTCGAAGGGATCGCCGAGCTCGAAGCCAGCACCGGCGTCGCCTTCGCGGTGGAGAACATGTACCCGTGGCGCGCCTCCGCCAAGCGCGAGATGCAGGTCTACGCGCCCGGCTGGGACCCCTCGGCGGAGTCCTACGCCAATGCCACGGTCGACCTCTCGCACGCGGCCACTGCCCAGTCCGACCCGCTGGAGATGGCCAAGCGGCTCGGCCCCCGGCTGCGGCACCTGCACCTCACCGACGGCTCGGGCTCGGCCAAGGACGAGCACCTGATCCCGGGCCGCGGCGTGATGCCGGCCGGCGACCTGCTCGAGCACCTCGCGCAGTCGGGCTTCGCCGGGCACGTCGTGGTCGAGGTGAACACCCGCAAGGCCGGTAGTCGCGAGCAGCGCGAGCGGGACCTGGTCGAGTCGCTGGCCTTCGCCCGGCTGCACTTCGCCACGGCCGGACGGCCCGGCTGATGCCACGGCGTGCGGTCCCGCCGGGAGCCCGGGTCAGGGGACGTCGCCCGGGCGCCCCCGACACCCGGGCGGAGGTCCTCGCCGCGGCCCGGCGGGTGTTCGGCGAGAAGGGCTTCAGCGGGACCACCATTCGCGCGATCGCGACCGAGGCGAACGTCGACCCGGCGCTGGTGCACCACTACTTCGGCGCCAAGGACGACCTGTTCGTGACGTCGCTCGAGGTCGGCCTCGACCCGCGCGCGGTGCTGCGCCCGGTCATCGAGGGTGGCCTGGACGGCGCCGGTGAACGGTTGCTGCGGGCGTTCCTCTCGGTCTGGGACGACCCGGAGCTGCGCCCGCCCCTGCTCGCCCTGGCGAGGAGCCTGCTGGAACCGAGCGCCCCGCTCATGTTCCGCGACGGCTTCTTCCGGGTCGTGCTGCTGCCTGTCGCGAAGGCGCTCGGAGTGGACCACCCTGAGCAGCGGATGGCTCTGGTGGCCAGCCAGCTCGTCGGACTGGTGATGTCCCGCTACGTCCTTGAGCTCCAGCCGCTGGCGGCGCTGCCCAGCGAGGTCGTCGTCGCGTCGGTGGCCCCCACGGTCCAGCGTTACCTGCAGGGCCCCCTCCCCGACGGATGAGCCGGAAGCCGCCGGGGTTGTCGAGGAGGTGCCGTTCTGGCACTATTCAACACATGGTGAATAACGCCGTCGACGTGGCCGGGCTGCGTGTCGTACGCGGCGGTGTGGTCGTGCTCCGCGGCATCGACCTGAGCGTTCCCGCGGGCAGCGTCACCGGTCTGCTCGGTCCGTCGGGGTGCGGCAAGTCGACGCTGATGCGCTCGATCGTGGGCGTGCAGCGGATCGAGTCCGGCTCGGTGACCGTGCTCGGCCGCCCTGCCGGTGATGTGGTCCTGCGCACTCGGATCGGCTACGTCACCCAGTCCGCCAGCGTGTACGACGACCTGACCGTGTCGGAGAACCTGCGCTTCTTCGGCCAGGTCCTCGGGGTGCACCGCGACCGGGTGAGCGCCTGCATCGAACGAGTCGACCTTCAGGCCCACGGCGACTCCTTGGTGCGCAACCTGTCGGGTGGGGAGCGATCCCGGGTCTCACTGGCGGTGGCCCTCCTCGGGGAGCCGGATGTACTGGTGCTTGACGAGCCGACCGTCGGCCTCGACCCGGTGCTCCGCCGGCAGCTGTGGGGGACCTTCCACGAGCTGGCCGACCACGGCGTGGCCGTGTTCGTGTCCAGCCACGTGATGGATGAGGCCGAGCGCTGTGACCGGCTGCTGCTGATGCGAACGGGTGCGATCATCGCCGACGACACCCCCGCAGGTCTGCTCGAGCGCACCGGTGCCAAGGACGTCGAAGGTGCCTTCCTGGCCGTGGTGGGCGGGGAGGGGGAGCAATGACCGCGCGGGTGACCCTCGCGGTCGTGACGCGGGTGCTGACCCAGCTGCGTCGCGACCACCGCACGCTGGCCCTGCTTCTGGTGCTGCCCTGTGCCCTGATGGCACTGCTCGCCTGGATGTTCGACGACGTGCACTTCCGGTTGTTGGGGCCGGCCCTGCTGGCGCTCTTCCCGTTCATCATCATGTTCCTGGTGACCAGCGTGACCACGCTGCGGGAACGTTCCTCGGGCACCCTGGAGCGGCTCCTGGCGATGCCGATGGGCAAGCTCGACTTCCTCGGCGGCTACGCCATCGCCTTCGGCCTGGTGGCCGCCGTGCAGTCGGCGCTGGCGGTGGCCCTCAGCGTGGGCCTGCTCGGGCTGGACGTCGGTGGCCCGGTCTGGATGCTGACCCTGGTCGCGATCGCCGACGCGGTCCTCGGCACCGCGTTGGGCCTGTTCGTCTCGGCGTTCGCCCGCACGGAGTTCCAGGCCGTCCAGTTCATGCCCGCGGTGGTGATCCCGCAGATCCTGCTCTGCGGGCTGTTCGTGGCCCGCGACGCGATGCCCGGTCTGCTCGGCCTCATCTCGGACTGTCTGCCGCTGTCCTACGCCGTCGACGCGATGCAGGGTGTCGCCCGGGACGACCCGCTGTCCGGGGTGTGGGGAGACCTCGGTGTGGTGGCCGGTTTCGCCGTGGTCGTGCTGGGGCTGGGTGCGGTGACCCTGCGGCGCCGCTCGGCCTGAGCTTCGCCGATGTGACAGGACTGCTGATTTCAGAGCGCGGAGAGAGCAGAGTCGTCACATCGGTGCGGGGACGCGGGCGTCGCCGAGGTACTGGCCTGACTCAAGGTCCTGGCCCGGTCCGGCGTACCGTTCCGACGGGCGCACCCCTGTCGCCCTGGACTGGAGGTTCACGGCACCGTGCTTCGGCAATCGATCCTGTGGCTGGCTCGCAGCGAGCGGCTCAAGAAGCTGATCACCGTGCTGCCCGTGAGCAGCGGCATCGTGAACCGTTTCGTGCCGGGCGACGACACGGCGTCAGCCGTGACGTCGACCAGGGAGCTGGTCGAAGCGGGGCTGCACGTCAGCCTCGACCACCTCGGCGAGGACACCCTCGACCCCCACCAGGCCGAGCAGACCGTCGCGGCCTACCTCGAGATGCTCGCCGCGCTCAGCGAGGCCGGGCTGGCCCGCAACGCGGAGGTGTCGGTCAAGCTCTCCGCGGTCGGCCAGGCGCTGCCGGAGGTCGGCGACAAGCTCTGCCTGGAGAACGCGCGGACCATCTGCCGGGCGGCCAGCAATGCCGGCACCACGGTCACGATCGACATGGAGGACCACACCACCACTGATGCCACGCTGGCCACGGTGCGTGAGCTGCGCAAGGACTTCCCCGAGACCGCCGCAGTGCTCCAGGCCTACCTGCACCGCACCGAGGCCGATGCCCGGACGCTGGCCTACGAAGGCTCACGGGTGCGGTTGTGCAAGGGCGCCTACCGCGAGCCCGAGAGCGTCGCCTTCCAGGACCGGCTCGACGTGGACAGGTCCTACGTACGCTGCCTCAAGGTGCTGATGGCAGGGCACGGCTACCCGATGGTCGCCACCCACGACCCGCGGATGATCGGCATCGCCGGGGCGCTGGCGACCAGGAACGACCGCGCGCACGGCAGCTACGAGTACCAGATGCTCTACGGGATCCGCCCCGACGAGCAGCGGCGTCTGGCAGAGGACGGCGAGAAGGTCCGCGTCTACCTGCCGTACGGCGAGGAGTGGTACGGCTACCTGATGAGAAGGCTCGCCGAGCGTCCGTCGAACCTGACATTCTTCGCACGGTCCCTGGTCTCCAAGGGCTGACCAACCGGATGGAGGAAGCGATGACCCCGAACCGCCTGGCCATCATCGGCGTCGGCGTGATGGGCGAGACCCTGCTCTCCGGCCTGATCCGCGGTGGCCACTCGGCCGACGACCTGCTGGTCGGGGAGAAGCACCCGCAGCGCGCCGCCCAGCTCACCGAGAAGTACGGCGTCCGAGTGGTCTCCAACCTGGACGCGGCAGCGGGCGCCGACACCCTTGCCCTGGTGGTCAAGCCACAGGACATGGCCGACGTGCTGGCCGAGATCAGCCCGGCGCTCGACTCCGGAACGCTGGTGGTCTCCCTCGCGGCCGGCATCACGACGGCCTTCATCGAGGCCAGGGTCCCCGACGGGGTGGCCGTGGTCCGGGTGATGCCCAACACCCCGGCACTGGTCGACGAGGGAATGGCCGCGATCTCACCCGGCACGCACTGCGACGAGGAGCACCTGGCGGTCGCCGAGTCGCTGCTCGCCACGACCGGTCGCGTGGTGCGCGTCCCGGAGAACCAGCAGGACGCCGTGACCGCGATCAGCGGTTCGGGTCCGGCCTACCTCTTCTTCGTGGTCGAGGCGATGATCGAGGCCGGCGTACACCTCGGGCTGCCGCGCACCACCGCCACCGAGCTGGTCGTGCAGACCGTGGTCGGCTCGGCGAAGATGCTCAGCGAGACCGGCGAGCACCCGACGGTGCTGCGCGAGCGGGTCACCTCTCCGGGGGGTACGACGGCCGCGGCGATCCGGCAGCTGGAGGACCACCGGGTCCGGGCCGCCTTCATGAACGCGATGGAGGCCGCGCGCGACCGGTCCCGCCTGCTCTCCGGGGAGTAGCCACGGGGTCGAGACCTCAGCGTGAGCTCGACCTCAACCGCAGCTGCAGCTGGCCGTCCGGGCTGGTCCGGCTCTCCACGACGTCGGCACGGGACTCCACGAAGTCGGCGAAGGACTTGAAGCCGAGCGTCTTCTCCTTGAAACCGGGATCCAGCCGCTGCATGGTGCTCTTGAGCCCGCTGGCCCACAGCCAGCCCTGGTCGTTCTTGGACTGGGCGTTGCGGGCCGCGCGCACCAGCAGGGTGGTCGCCTCGTCCTGTGGGGAAGGCTCTGCCGGCTTCTCGGGTGTCTTCTCAGTCACCTTCTTGGCCGCCGTCTTCTTCGACGTCTTCCGGGCGGTCTTCTTCGGGGGGGCCGACTCCGGCTCGGTCGGGTCCTGCGCCGGCTTCGCGGGCATCTCGGGAGGGGTGACACCGGGCAGGTCGTCGTAGGAGCTGAACTCGTCACAGGCGGCCACCAGCGCCCGGCCGGTGGACTTGGCAACCCCGATGCCGACCACGAACCGGCCGAGCTGCTTGC